>JAIFLU010000038.1:0-2311 GCA_020048915.1 Bacteroidota bacterium
GAAACTAAAACGACCTTTAAAAACTGAGAATAATGCAAAATATGCCGTTTTAAATATTGAGGGAACTTCTCTCTAAAACCATAAAAGGGAGGAAAAAATTTACTCTGTTATCAAACCATGCAGAATATTTCAATTTCTCCTTGCCCTCAATTATTTTTTGTTTATAATGGAATGGGATTTCAAATTCACCTCCTAAAATTCCATAAGTTTCATCTTTAAAATTTCCAAGTTTTAATGCAATAGGAATTCCAATAGTATATGCTCTTTTTTTAAATGTTGTGTCACGAAAAGTATAAATGAATCCTAAATTGCGAATTGAATACCCTGAAAAAACCCCAAAGTAGTTTGTTATATCGTAATGAAAGTAGGAGTTATAATGAAAAAATGCACTGAATCTTATTTTTGAAGCAGAATTTGCCGATGAAGATCTAAAATCGCTGGACGAAAAAATTAATTCTCCGCCACTTGTTTTAAAATATTTCTGAGAATATGCTCTTGATATAAAAGAGAATAATATAAATATAAAAATAATTCTCATACTACAACCTTGCTAATATCAAATCAGAAATTGTTTTTCCTATAGCTAATGAAGCGGTGGCAGCAGGTGATGGTGCATTTAATACATTAATAATATTCTTATCCCCAATAATTAAAAAATCATCAATAAGTGCTCCATCTTTGGTGCATGCCTGCGCTCTGACTCCAGCTCCTCCTTTTAATAAATCACCCTTTTCAATTACTGGCAATATTCGTTGAAGCGCTTTTGTAAATGCCGATTTACTGAAACTTCGATAATATTCACCTACACCCATTTTCCAATATTTCAACATTACTTTTTGGAACCCTGGCCATGCGATGGCACTGGTAAATTCGCTCAAATTAAAGTCAGACATTTTATAGCCTTCCTTTTTGAAGGCAAAAACAGCATTTGGTCCTGCTTCTATTCCCCCTTTTAATCTGCGGGTAAAATGCACCCCTAGAAACGGGAATGCTGGATCTGGGACAGGATAAACTAAGTTTTTTACCAAATGGCATTTTTCATTTGCTACTTCATAGTATTCTCCCCTGAATGGAATTATTCGTACATCAATGTTTTCATTTGTTAATAGTGCAATTTTATCAGAATGAAGTCCAGAAGTATTTACTACAAGCTTAGTTGTTAAAACCTTATCTGAAGTGATAATTTCTGAATAGCCGGTTTTTATGTTTATTTTTTCAACTTTTTGATTTAGAAATATCTCTCCTTGATATCTATCGGCAAATATTTCAGCATATTTTGAGCAAACATCTTTAAAATCGATAATTCCTGTATATGGGACCCATATTCCTGCTATTCCGGTAGCGTAAGGTTCATATTGTTTTATTTCGTCTTTATTAATTTTTTTAATTTCAATTAGCCCGTTCTGAAGACCTCTTTGGTAAAGGATTTCTAACCGGGCGAGCTCATCTTCTCGGGTCGCTACAATTATTTTTCCACAAAGCTCATAAGGAATGCCTTCTCTGTTGCAAAAATCCAGAAGGTATTTATATCCATTTATGCAATTGGTCGCTTTTAAACTTCCTGGTTTATAGTATATACCCGAATGTATTACCCCGCTATTATTTCCTGTTTGGTGCTTAGCCAGAGCATTTTCTTTTTCCAGAAGAGCAACTTTAAGTTCAGGTTTTGCTTCTTTTAGGCGCATTGCTGTAGAAAGTCCAACAATACCCCCACCTATTATAATTACATCGTATTGCATTCTATTTTTATAAATTCTTTATCAATGTTAAAAATAGGTTTAAAATAAAGTTTCAGGTAAATAATGTGTCCAGTTTAATGTAATTTTTGATGAGCTATCAAATATTGATCTATTAAATTTTCAAAACTATGCATAATAAAAAGCATTATTTTACTATTTGTGTTAAAACGTAAACTATCAATTGAATTAATAGGTAATATTTTTGGAGAGGTTCCTGTTATAAATGCTGAATCCATATCATTTAATTCGATGAGTGAAGGTCTTTTGATTTTTAGCTCAATATTGTTTTCTTTGCAAATATTTATTACATATTCACGTGTAATACCGGGTAAAATATCACTTTCTGGTGCGGTTATTACTGATTGAGATGCTATAAAAAAAATATTCGATCGGCTGCATTCTGTAATGTAACCTTCGGGATGTATTAAAAGTACTTCATATGCTTCTTTTTCAACTAAAAATTGGTTCATCGAAGACCGCAATTTTTCATTTTGAATTTTAGCATTTGGATTTTCTCGTTTAAAAATTTTAGAAATTATTTTTATACCTTTCTCATAATCTTGTTTCTCGGG
>JAIFLU010000038.1:2357-68365 GCA_020048915.1 Bacteroidota bacterium
ATAACTGCTTTATTTATTGTTATCAGTTCTATTATTAATTCGTTTAATTCTTTAAAAGTGAATGGAATTTTTTTATTTATTAATTTAGCAGAATTGATTAACCTTAAGTAATGGTTTTCAAGGAATAGAGGTACTCCGTTTATTACCCTAAATACTTCATAAATTGAAAATTTACTGTTAATATCAATTGGTTGAATAGGTTGAATTTGTTCACCTAAACATAAATAATTCTGGCAAAATATTTCCATAACTAATTACTGGATAAATAATTTAAGCAAGAATGTATGACAAAATATTAATGTCAAACAAAATTTAAATTTCTTCGTACTAAAGTATGTTTGTACCTGAAAAATTGTAAATTTAATTATTATTGGAGCCTTCTAAAGATTTTTGTTATGGAAAATAAGCTAATATTTGTGGTAGATGATGATAGGATAATTCAAAATTTATTAGAATATACCTTTAATAGTCGGGATGGATATAAAGTTAAGGTGTTCCCTTCAGGAGAGGAATGTATTAAGAATTTAGAAATGAAACCAGATATAATTGTATTAGATCACCTATTCTTAAATGGGGATAATAATTCAATGAGTGGAATGGACACACTCATTGAAATCAGGAAACAAGACCAAATAGTTCCAGTCATAATACTTTCAAATCAACCCAATCAAGAAATCGTAAATAGCTTTTTTTCTAATGGTGCGACAAGCTATATCCCAAAAGAAGATTATTTTGTAGATAATTTGATTGAAGCAATAGAAAAAGTATTGACCGTTTAGCTATTGTTGTTTTGACGTTTTCTTTCGTTTTCATCCAATAGAATTTTCCTAAGTCGTATACTTTTAGGAGTAACTTCCACATATTCATCTTCTTGAATATACTCTAATGCTTCTTCCAGCGAAAATTTAATTGCAGGCGCAATCCGGGCTTTATCGTCTGAACCTGAAGCTCTCATATTAGTAAGTTTTTTTGTTTTAGTAATATTTACTCCCAAATCACCGGAACGTGAATGTTCTCCAATTACTTGTCCAGAATATATCTCATCAAAGGGATCTACAAAAAACTTTCCCCGATCTTGTAATTTATCAAGCGCATATGCTATCGCTAATCCAGTTTCTATTGCGATAAGCGACCCATTCTGTCGTTTCTCAATATCTCCCTTTAGCGGTTCAAAATCTTTGAAACGGTGAGTCATAACTGCTTCCCCCGAAGTTGCAGTTAGAAGCATATTTCGCAGACCGATAATACCTCTCGAAGGGATATTAAATTCCAGGTGAATTCTTTCCATTTTTCTTTCCATTTTAATAAGTTCACCTTTCCTGCGATTAGCCATTTCAATAGCTTTTCCAGAAAACTCTTCAGGCAAATCAATACTTAAAATTTCGATGGGTTCACATTTTTCGCCAGCAATTTCTTTGATAATTACTTTAGGTTGGCCAACCTGAATTTCATACCCTTCGCGTCGCATTGTTTCAATGAGTATAGAAAGGTGCAATACTCCTCTTCCAAAAACAATATGAGCATCGGCTGTATCAGCCGGTTCAACTCTTAACGCAATATTTTTTTCCAGTTCTCTGTCAAGTCTGTCTTTTAGGTGTCTTGAGGTAACAAATTTACCATCCTTTCCAAAAAAGGGAGAGTTATTAATAGTAAATAACATACTCATGGTTGGTTCGTCAATGGCAATTGTCTCCAAAGCTTCCGGAGACTCAAAGTCAGCAATAGTATCCCCAATTCCAAATCCTTCTATTCCAACTAAAGCACAAATATCACCGCACTGAACTTTATTGACTTTCCGTTTGGACAATCCTTCGAATATAAGAATTTCTTTTATTCTGGTTCTTACTATGGATTGGTCACGTTTAACTAACGAAACCATTTGGTTATCAATTAATTCTCCTCTTTGAAGTTTCCCAATTGCAATTCGGCCAACATAGGATGAGTATTCAAGCGAGGAAATGAGCATCTGAACCGTTCCTTTGTTTATTTTTGGAGCAGGAATATGTTTAATTATACAATCAAGCAACGGAGCAATATCTGTGGTAGGATTCTTCCAATCGTTCGACATCCAGCCATGTTTAGCAGAACCATATATGGTAGGGAAATTTAGTTGGTCCTCTGAAGCTTCCAAATTGAACATCAATTCAAATACTTCTTCTTGTACTTCTTCAGGTCTGCAATTTGGTTTATCTACCTTGTTAATAACAACTATTGGCTTAAGTCCCAACTGAACAGCTTTCTGCAAAACAAAGCGTGTTTGAGGCATTGTGCCTTCAAAAGCATCAACTAAAAGCAAAACCCCATCCGACATATTTAATACCCGCTCAACTTCACCACCAAAATCAGCATGGCCTGGAGTATCTATGATATTAATTTTAACCCCTTTGTATTCAACTGATACGTTTTTTGACAAAATGGTAATTCCCCGTTCGCGTTCCAGTTCATTACTATCCATTATCAAATCACCAGGGGTTTCATGGTCCTTAAATATTTTACCACTTACCAGTAATTTATCTACAAGTGTTGTTTTACCATGGTCAACATGGGCAATTATGGCGATATTTCTCAACTCTTTAATCATACTTCACAAATTTCAAAAAATGGGTTGCAAAATTAGTTCTAATTTCCGTAACAAGGGCATAAGTATGAATTTATTTTTATTTGACAGGCTTTTGAAATCAAATAAGATCAATGATCAGTTGAGATAATAAGCCTATTTTTCTTTTTTCTTTTTTTATTAAGATTTAAATTTATACTTTTGCACGTTGAAAAAAAATAGTGGTGAAGCGTCATAGTCAATATGTTATAGGATATAAGGGATTATCTAATGATCTTCATCAATTTGATTTTAAAGTAGGTGACAAGTTCTTTGAAGATTTTGAGAATAGTGAAATTCAAAAAGGAGACATTGATGTTCACGTTATTCTTAATAAAAAAACACTTATTCTTGAGTTTGAATTTGATTTACATGGAAAAGTTTTGTTAACTTGTGATAGATGTCTGGACGAATTTGAAATGGATATAGAATATCATACTGTTTTATATGCTAAATTTGGAGAAGAAAATCGCGAAGAGACAGATGAGTTATTAATACTTTCGTTACAAGAAAGTGATATAGACCTTTCGCAGTATATTTATGAGTATATTCATTTAAGTTTACCATATAAAAGAGTTCATCCTTTAGATAAAAAAGGTAATCCAATTTGTAATAAAGAAATGTTAAAACGCTTGGAAGGATTATCGATAAATGAAGATAAATCAAGAAATGATCCCAGATGGGATGATTTAAAACGTATTTTTAATAATAACTAAATATAATTTAAAATGCCAAATCCGAAACGAAGACATTCGAAGCAGAGACGGGATAAGAGGAGAACTCACGACAAGGCTGTTGTTCCAACTACGGCGAAATGCAGTAACTGCAATGCCACAGTATTATACCACAGGGTTTGTCCAGAGTGCGGATATTACCGGGGTAAGCTTGCGATTGAAAAAGAGGTTGCTGCTTAATAGTCATTTTTAATCATAATTTTCTATTATGAGGATAGGCTTAGATGTTATGGGAGGAGATTTTGCTCCTGAAGTTACAGTTCATGGAGCAATCCTAGCCCAGAAACAATTGCCTACTGAGGTAGAACTGGTGCTTTTTGGAGATGAGCAAATAATTCGTTCACTTTGTTTAAAATACAATGCTGACGCGGGTTTGTTTAGCATCGTTCATGCTCCGGAAGTTATTGGAATGGGGGACCACCCAGCTAAGGCATTCGCTCAGAAAACCAAATCGAGCATTTACGTAGGTTTCGAAAGGCTACATGCCGGAGAAATAGATGGATTTGCAAGTGCAGGAAGTACAGGTGCAATGATGGTGGGTACCATGATGACCGTTAAAACTATTCCAGGAATTTTACGCCCCGCCATAACCGCTTCAATACCGCGGATGGATGGAGGATTTACAATTCTGTTGGATGTTGGACTGAATCCAGACTGTAAACCCGAAATACTGTATCAATATGCAATATTAGGGTCACTCTATACTGAATTTGTCTATAAGATTCCTCGGCCAAGGGTTGGACTGCTTAATATAGGTTCCGAAGAAGAAAAGGGGAATCTTTTGACAAAAGCTGCGTTTCAATTAATGCATGGTAGCAAGGATTTTAACTTTGTTGGAAATGTTGAAGGGAATGACCTTTTTGATTTCAAGAAAGTAGATGTAATTGTTTGTGATGGATTCGTTGGAAATATACTTCTGAAAGCTGCTGAAGCTTTTTATAAGCTTACTCGAAAAAGAAATATCAATGATGAATTTTTCGAAAGATTTAATTTTGAAAACTACGGTGGAACGCCAGTTCTCGGTGTAAATTCCAATGTTATTATTGGCCATGGGATTTCAAATGAAATTGCTATTAAAAATATGGTTCTTCACACATACGATGTAACCAAAGCAAATTTACCATCAAAAATTAAGGAATTTTTTCACTAATGGAGAAAATAAGAGCCGCTATTACCGGCATTGATGCATTTTTACCTGAGTATCGTCTTACAAATGAAGAGTTAAGCCGTATGGTCGATACTTCTGATGAATGGATAATGCAGCGGGTTGGAATAAAAGAACGTCGCATCTTAAAAGGAGAAGGGTTGGCCACTTCTGATATGGGTGCTGAAGCTGTTAAAAAGCTTTTGGAAAAAACTCAGGTTTCTGCGGATGAAATTGACCTTATTTTAGTTGCAACTGTTACTCCCGATATGTTTTTTCCCTCGACAGCATGTATAATTGCAGATAAAGTTGGTATAAAAAATGCATGGGGCTATGATATAAGTGCTGCTTGTTCTTCCTTTCTTTTTGTATTAGAAACCGCCAATAAGTTTATTCAGTCAGGGCAATATAAAAAGGTTATAATAGTAGCTGCTGATAAGATGTCTGCTATCACTGATTATTCTGATAGAACTACCTGTCCTCTTTTTGGTGATGCTGCAGTTGCCATGCTAATTGAGCCCAGTGTAGAAGATGTTGGTGTGATTGATCAAATACTTCAAATAGATGGATCAGGACGACATTATTTATATCTTAAAGCCGGAGGTTCTTTAAAACCATCCTCCTTAGAAACTATTGAACTTGGTGAACATTATATTCATCAGGAAGGACAAACTGTTTTTAAAGTTGCTGTTTCAAAAATGGCTGATGTTGCTGTAGAAATGATGGAAAGGAATAATATTACTCCTGATGATCTTTCATGGCTCGTTCCACACCAGGCTAATTTAAGAATTATTGAAGCAACTGCTCGTAGGATGGGACTTAACAAAGAGAAAGTTATGATTAATATTGAACGTTATGGAAACACCACTGCTGCAACAATTCCCTTATGTTTATGGGAATGGGAAAAGCAACTTAAAAAAGGAGATAAAATAATTCTAGCTGCTTTTGGAGGTGGGTTTACATGGGGTTCAATTTATTTAAAATGGGCATATAATTCTTAATCCGATAATATTGTAATATTTTAAGACCTTCTTGCTTAACAGGAAGGTCTTTTTTTGTTGATAATTTTGAGAATACAGTTTGGATATATAATAGTTAGATAGTTTATTTTTATATCTCTATCATAAAATAACTTTAAGATTTTATATATTTGTTAGAATTCTAGTTTAACTCATAAAGAAATCCTTGTCGCTATGGCTAAATTTGTTGAAAACGAACCTAATTCGCATAATACAATTACTACTGGTACCGAAATAACAGGTGACATAAGTTCAAATGGCGACATCCGCTTAGATGGCTACCTTAATGGAAATATTAATTCTAAAGGAAAACTCGTAATTGGAGAATCGGGAAAGGTTTTAGGAACTATCAATTGCAAAAATGCGGATGTTTATGGTATCATTGAAGGAAAGCTTAATGTTTCTGAATTATTGTCGTTAAAAGCAACAGCTAAGGTGATTGGAGATATTGTTACAAACCGGCTTGCGATTGAACCAGGATGTAATTTTACCGGAAACTGCAAAATGACAGAGGATCAAAAACCTGATGCAATCTGAGAAGCCCAAATCATCTGAAAAAAATAATCTATATTTTCTTGGAAAATATTCAGCTTTGGCATTTCAAATGGCTGCTATTATTGGAGTAGTTACATTTGCAGGTTTTAAAATAGACCAGTTTTTTGATTTTAAGTTCAAAATTTTCACAATTGTATTTGCATTTTTATCGGTTATAATCGCTATTTATTTTGCCATTAAAGATTTCTTAACTCCTAAAAAGTAACTTCCACATGCCTAAAGCTGTTATTAATTATTTATATCAATCTATAATCATCTCAGTAATTTTATCTATCACCTATTACTTATTCACTCATTTTTTCTTCCCTTCTTTTTACTGTGTGTGGGTCTATTTTATTATTCTAACTCTTTTTTTAATAAATGCAGGCGTTTTTTCCTATCTGATTTATACTTCCTATAACAATTCAGAAGCATTTACCCGTCGTTTTTTGGCATCTACTATGTTAAAGATTTTTGCCTATTTAATATTTATTCTTGCTGTTGTTTTTTCAGGAATACCTCAGATTAAAGTTTTTCTGGTAGCATTTTTACTATTCTATGTAGTATTCACTTTCCATGAAATTTCTTCAATTCTGCAACATCTGAAAAAAATTAGTTCGAACCGTTTTAAAAGCAAATAGTTTTTATTAACTTTAATTTTATTTTTTAGCGAGCGATGAACTTTAGATGTAGAAGAGTCTTTTTGAGTATTATAATATTCTTAATCACTAGCTTAGTTGTAGGTACTGTTGCATTTAGTTCAGAACCTGAAAATAAGAACCATAGCGAAAATCCTGCTGAGAAAAAAGCTTTTAACGCAGGGGAGTTTATGTTCGACCACATTAAGGATGCCTACGAGTGGCATATACTTTCATGGAAAGGTCATCATGTTTCTATTCCACTCCCGGTAATTGTGTATAGTAAAACCAGTGGTTTGAATATCTTCATTTCTTCGAAATTTCACCATGGACATGAAAGTTATAAAAGCTTTAAAATTGAAAAAGAAGGAAAGTATAAAGGAAAGGTAGTTGAAGAAATGGAAGGAGGCGCTGTTGTTAGGCCTTTTGATATTTCCATTACAAAAAATATTACCTCTCTTTTTATTGGAGTTGCAATTATGCTTTGGCTTTTTCTCGGGATTGCAAAAACATACCGGAAGAACCCAAACAAGGCTCCTAAGGGTGTGCAGGCATTTTTAGAACCACTTATACTTTTTGTACGTGATGATATTGCGAAACCAGCTATTGGAGAGGATAAATATGAAAAATACCTTCCTTATCTTTTAACCGTCTTTTTCTTTATCTGGATTAATAACATGTTAGGACTAATTCCAATTTTCCCAGGAGGAGCAAATTTAACCGGAAATATTGCAATTACTTTGGTATTGGCCTTGCTAACATTTATTATTACAACGGTTAGCGGAACAAAAGATTATTGGGTACATATAATCAATATGCCCGGAGTTCCCTTATTATTAAAATTTCCAATTCCTTTATTACCTTTCATTGAAATAATGGGGGTTTTCTTAAAGCCTTTTGTTTTAATGATTCGTCTTTTTGCCAATATTACTGCAGGCCACTTAATCATTCTTGGTTTTATAAGCTTGATTTTTATATTTGGTAATATGAGCCCTATCGGAGGGTATGGAATTTCGATTTTGTCCATTGGCTTTTCTATATTTATGATGTTTATAGAATTATTGGTTGCGTTTATACAAGCGTATGTTTTTACTTTATTATCAGCAATGTATTTTGGAATGGCTCTTGAAAAAGCCCATCATTAATAATAATTAACTAACACGGATTTATATGTTAACATTATCAATTATTTTACAAGCAGTTGCAAATGCTGCTATTGCAAAAACAGGTGCAGGTATTGGAGCTGGGTTAGCTGCAATTGGAGCTGGTATAGGTATTGGTCGCATCGGAGGATCATCAGTAGAGGCAATTGCCCGCCAACCTGAAGCTATAAACGATATTCGTTCAAACATGATCCTTACAGCTTCTTTAGTTGAAGGAGCCGCATTCTTTGCAATGATTATCTGTTTATTAATCCTCTTCATCTAAAACTTAGAAATTCCTGCAGGTCGGCATATTCATTCTGATCTGCTATATTTCTTTTAATTAATTAATAAAGGGCGTTATGGAATTAATTACCCCGGATGTTGGGACATTATTTTGGATGTTATTGGTTTTTTTAACCGTATTATTTATTTTAACAAAATATGCGTGGAAGCCAACACTTAAAGCCATTCAAAATCGTAGTCAGACTATTGAAGATGCCTTAAAATCTGCGGAAAAGGCAAAAGAGGAAATGGAAAAGCTTCAGGCAAGTAACGAGAAAATTCTAGCTGAAGCTCGGGTTGAGAGAGATAAACTTTTAAAAGAAGCACGCTCAATGAAAGATAAAATCATTAGCGATGCTAAAGAAATTGCTGGTCAGGAAGCTAAAGGCATTATGGAAGCTGCTAAAGTAACTATCAACAATGAAAAAATTGCTGCCATTTCTGAAATCCGAGATCAAGTTGCAAATCTTTCCCTTCAAATTGCCGAAAAAGTATTACGTCAGAATCTTGAGAATGATAAAAATCAAAAAGATTTGATTGATAATTTGATGAACGACATGAAATTAAACTAGAAATCCTGAAAGAAAATGGACTTAAGCACAATATCTGTTCGATATGCCAAAGCATTTTATCTTTTAGGAAAGGAAAAAGACCTTTTAGATCAGATAAAGAATGATATATTGGTTATTTCCGGTTCAATTAAATATGCTCCCGATTTTAAAATGGTAATTGAAAGCCCTGTTATTAAACCTTCTCTTAAAATTAATGCAATTACTGCTATTTTTAAAGATAAAATTCATGCCCTAACATTAAATTTTTTAACCATTCTGGTAAAAAATAAGCGTGAACAAAACCTTGAAGGAATATGCAGGCGATTTTTAAACATTTATGCTGAAGGAAAGGGGATTAAAACTGCTCTTATTACTACTGTTCTTCCTCTTGATGACAAAGAAAATACTCGTCTTACTGAAATTCTGTCCCGAACTTTCCAGGCTCAGATTGAAGTTGAGCATAAATTAAGTCCGGAGATATTGGGGGGGTATATACTTAAAGTTGGCGACCAGCAATATGATGCAAGCGTTGCCAGTAGCTTACGAAAGATGCGGCAAGCTTTACTAAAACCGAACTATTCAAAAAATTAGTTTTCATATAATATAGATCTACATATGGCAGATATTAAACCTGCAGAAGTTTCAGCGATATTAAAACAACAAATTGAAGGTTTTAAATCGGAAGCTGCATTTGAAGAAGTTGGTACTGTTCTACAAGTGGGCGATGGTATAGCCCGTATTTATGGTCTTTCAAATGTTCAATCGAATGAAATGATTGAATTTGAGAACGGAATGAAAGGAATTGTACTTAATCTGGAAGAAGATAATGTTGGAGCCGTTCTATTAGGATATTCAGAATCGTTAAAAGAAGGGGATACTGTTAAGCGTACCCGGCGTATAGCATCAATAATGGTCGGAGAAGGATTGTTAGGGAGGGTAGTGAATACTATTGGTGAACCTGTTGACGGGAAAGGCCCTGTTACCGGAGAGCTATATGAGATGCCCCTGGAACGCAAAGCACCTGGAGTTATCTTTCGGCAACCTGTAAAAGAGCCTCTTCAAACTGGTATAAAAGCTATTGATGCGATGATACCTATTGGTCGTGGTCAACGTGAATTAATTATTGGTGACCGCCAAACTGGGAAAACTGCCATTGCAATAGATACAATCTTAAATCAACGGGAATTTTACGATCGTGGAGAGCCTGTATTTTGTATTTACGTTGCAATAGGACAAAAAGGATCTACTGTAGCAAATATTCAACGTACTTTGGAGAAATATGGAGCAATGGCTTATACAATAATTGTTATGGCTACTGCTTCTGACCCTGCGGCATTGCAATTTTATGCCCCGTTTGCGGGTGCTGCCATTGGTGAGTTTTTTCGAGATACAGGTCGTCCGGCTTTAGTCGTTTATGACGATTTGTCAAAACAAGCGGTTTCTTACCGTGAAGTTTCTTTATTACTTCGTCGCCCACCAGGCCGTGAAGCTTATCCTGGCGATGTGTTTTATCTTCACTCCCGTTTATTAGAAAGAGCTGCAAAAGTTATTGAATCGGATGAGATTGCCCGGCAAATGAACGATCTGCCTCCAGCGCTCAAACCAATTGTAAAAGGGGGAGGTTCATTAACAGCATTACCAATTATTGAAACTCAGGCAGGTGACGTTTCTGCTTATATACCTACAAATGTAATTTCAATTACAGATGGACAGATTTTCTTAGAATCTAACCTTTTTAATTCCGGATTGCGGCCGGCTATTAACGTAGGTATTTCTGTATCGCGTGTTGGAGGCAATGCCCAGATTAAATCGATGAAAAAAGTGGCTGGTACATTAAAGATTGACCAGGCACAATTTCGGGAATTGGAAGCATTTTCAAAATTTGGTTCCGATTTGGATGCTGCAACACTTGCCGTTTTAGACAAGGGATCTAAAAACGTTCAGATTTTAAAGCAAGCACAATTCTCGCCAGTTACTGTGGAAAAGCAAATTGCTATTATATACTGTGGTACAAAAGGATTATTGCGCGATGTTCCGGTTAATAAGGTGAGAGATTTCGAAATAGAATTCATTGAGTTTCTTGATCTCAAGCATAAAGATGTACTGAAAAAATTGAAGGCTGGAAATTTGGATGATGAAACTACATCAACTTTAGAAATGGTTGCCAAAGATTTGTCAGCAAAATATAAAAAGTAACCTGAGGAGGATATTTCGTAACTATGGCAAATTCTAAAGAAATACGTACCCGTTTGGTATCTGTTGCCTCAACGAGACAGATTACAAGCGCTATGAAAATGGTTTCTGCTGCTAAGTTAAAAAAAGCTCAGGATGCTGTATTGCAATTACGCCCTTATGCTCAAAAGCTTCAGGAAATATTAGGAAGCCTTAGTAACAGTGACAACGAAGGTAGTAGTGAATTTACCAGGGAACGGGAAATTGAAAAAGTTTTGGTAATAATAGTTACTTCAAATCGTGGACTTTGCGGGGCCTTTAACGTTAACGTTATCAAGCAGGCTTTTCAAATGGTTCAGGAAAAGTACTCCAATCAGCTATCGAATAAAAAAGTCTCCTTTATTGCCATAGGTAAAAAAGGAGCTGATTTTTTGAAAAGGAGGAATTTACCAATCTATGATCTTAATACCAATTTGGTTGACAAAGTAAATTTTGAAAACGTTTCAACATACGCATCAGGAATTATGGCTGATTATGTTGAGGGTAAATTTGACAGGGTTGAACTTGTATACAATCAATTTAAAAACGCTGCTGTTCAGATTCTACGATCGGAGCAATATTTGCCTGTTGCAAAAGCTGTTGAAGTCAAAAAGGTTGGTTCGGGAACCAGTACGAATATAGACTTTATATTCGAGCCCTCAAAATCCCAAATAATTAAGGAATTAATTCCTAAATCGTTAAAGATTCAATTATTTAAAGCTGTTTTAGATAGTGTAGCATCAGAACATGGTGCACGGATGACGGCAATGCATAAAGCAACTGATAATGCGACCGATTTACTGAAAGAATTAAGACTGCAATATAATAAGGCACGGCAGGCAGCCATAACAAACGAAATTCTTGAAATTGTTGCTGGTGCAGAGGCCTTAAAAGGTTAAAAAAAACCCACGAATTTCGTGGGTTTTTTAATTAAATCAAATCCTGATTCCTCAGTCTCTTCTACCTAAATAGATCATAATGTAATATACCAATGTAGCTAAAGATCCAAGAGCAGCTACTACATAGGTATAGGCAGCCCAACGCAAAGCATCCTGTGCTTGTGGATGAGAATTGTACGAAGTAATTCCAGCATTGTTTAACCATGCAAGCGCTCTGCTACTCGCATTTATTTCAACCGGCAGAGTTACGAAACTAAAAAGTGTCATAACACCAAAAAGAATTATTCCTATAAGTAATAGACTAGGAAACGTATTCACCAGTAGGATACCTGCCAGCAACACCCACTGAACCCAATTCGAAGCAAAATTTACTGCCGGTACTAATGCCGACCTCATTTTTAAAAATGCATATGCCTCTGCATGCTGTATTGCATGGCCGCATTCGTGTGCTGCAACCGCTGCCGCTGATACATGATTACCATAGTATACTTCCCTGCTTAAATTTACTGTTTTATTTGTTGGGTTATAGTGGTCAGTCAGTTCACCTTCCACCGATACTATTTTCACATCATAGATTCCGCTGTCATGCAGCATTTTTTCAGCTACATCACGTCCTGTAACACCATAATTTACTGGTATTTTAGAGTATTTCTTAAATTTTGATTTCAAAACCTGGCTAATGATCCAACTTACAATTGCGACCACAGCAAAAATTATTAAACTTGGAATCGAGAACATATCGTTATGTTTTAAAATTATAATTGCTTTAACGCAAAAAGTTGGCCAAAGGTTTTTTATGGATAAATTGACAGTTTATAACTATTCGGTTGAAATTTTGTCAGGTTTAATAGCAAAACGATTATTTTTGAAAGTCTTAATCTTTATTCGAATGAGAACATATATTACTTTATTACTCTCCCTATGGTTTACGACCTCTTTCTTTGCTCAGAATCCTGAGGATATATCTTTACAAAGTCAGATTTTATTTAATAAAGGCGACTATATTTCGACTATTGAATATCTTGATAAATCAATACTTATATCTCCTAAAAATGGTACCGCCTTTTACTATCGTGGGCTTTCAAAAATATTTCTTGGAGACTATTCCGGTGGTTGTTCTGACTTAGCTGTAGCAAAAAGTTTCGGGATAAAACCCCCGGATAAGAAATTTTTTGGCTTTTTGTGCGACCCTCAATTTAAATTGAAATTTCTAAAAGAAAATTACTATCCCAAGGTAGATTTGCTCCCTGAAAATGGTTACCGTCCTGTATATACTTATAAAGACAGTTTGAGAGGCAGTTTAAGATCCGAAAGAACTTGTTACGATGTTACTTTTTACGATTTAAGAATTAAGTTGGAACCAGAAAATAAGTTTATCAGTGGAAGCAATACTATTTTCTTTCGAGTGCTAAAGCCAACAATGAGAATTCAGATTGATTTGTTTTCACCATATACTATTTCGGACATATTATGGAATGAACAAAAACTCGCATTTATCCGTGAATTTGATGCAGTATTTGTTTCATTTCCGAGCGAACTGGAAATAAATTCTATTCAACAGATTCAGGTAAATTATTCAGGTAAACCTCAAAAAGCTGAAAACCCTCCCTGGTTTGGTGGTTTTGTCTGGAAAAAGGATAAAAAAGGAAACCGGTGGGATGGAGTTGCCTGTGAGCATTTAGGGGCAAGCTCTTGGTGGCCGTGTAAAGATCATATGAGTGACGAACCTGACTCAATGTTACTTACTTTTACCGCACCTAAAGATTATGATATAATTTCAAATGGAAGCCTTCGGGCTATAGTTAATGTAGATAAGGAAACCAGATCACACTCATGGATTGTCAAAAATCCTATTAATAATTATAATGCGACTTTTTACATGGGGAAGTTTACTCATTTTTCAGACTCTGTAACGAATAGTGATGGTACTTATCCGCTTGATTATTATGTTCTCCCTTATAATCTCGAAACAGCTAAAGAAAGTTTCAAGCAAACCAAAGAAGTTATTTTAGTTTACGAGGAATTATTTGGCAATTACCCCTTCCCGGAGGATGGTTTTGGAATGGTTGAATCGCCATTCGAAGGAATGGAGCATCAAGGAGCAATAGCTTATGGAAGCGACTTCTTTAAAAAAAATAATCCTTTTGTACATAAAGAATACGATTATATTATTGTTCACGAAACAGCGCATGAATGGTGGGGAAACTCAGTATCTGCTACTGATATGGCTGATATGTGGATTCAGGAAGGTTTCGCGACCTATTCAGAACTCTTGTTTATGGAGAAACGGTTTGGTTACAACGATTATTTGAAGGAAGTTGTCGCGAAGATGTTTGAGATTTTTAATTTTTGGCCACTGGTTGAAAATCGTGGGGTTAACGAAAACACCTTTGCTTCAAACGATGTATATAACAAAGGGGCCATTATGCTTCATAATTTGAGGTGCACCATAAATGACGATTCGCTATTTTTTAAAATTATTAAGAATTTTGCGTTGAAATATAAAAATAGGATGGTTACCACCGACGATTTTATAACATTAGTTAATGAATTTACAAACAAGGATTTTAACCCGTTTTTTGATAAATTTTTAAAAGAAACCGGGTTACCAATACTATCTTATACTTTTGAGAAGAAAGACAAAAATATCCTCTTAAAAATTAAATGGAGCGAAGTTAAAGATGGATTTGAAATGCCAATTTGCTTACGATCGGGTAATAATACTTTTCGAATAGAAGTAACAACCAAGGTTCAATCTTTTGAACTTAAGAATTCAGAGACATTTCGCTTTTATAATATCTGGAGCGGAATTGATGGGGTGGAGAAGAACGCTTTTACCTATTATTCAACCCGTAAGGAAGAATAGTACACCTATTGAGCAATAAATACATACGTTAATATCCCCTGTTGCTTTGATGGAGCTTTATTGGAAGGATTAAATCGAATAGATTTAACGGCTTTCTCGGCAGATTCAATAATACAATCCTCCGGAATGTCAGATTCTGCCCTATTAACTTCGTAACTGTCTACATATCCCTGCTGGTTCACAAAAATTTTAAGCACTACTTTCCCGCCACCCTGGCACTTATAAGCAATTGGAGGAAGAAAAATATGGTATCTGTAATCCAAAGAATAGGATACAGTTGTAGGACCTTTATAAAATGTTTGAACACCAACGAAATTATGCTTTGCCCCGGATTTTTCGACTTTTGCGGCTTCATCCGAAACGGCATCTTCAGCAGGAGCAGGTTGAGACGCCTTTGGATTTTCGGAGGGAACAGGATCTTTTACCCCCAATTCGTTTTTAATTTCCGAAACCATTTTGTCAATATTGTCCAAGGCATCTTTATCGGAAACATTCGTAGCAATATTACGTGCTCCTAAATATTCCTGCTGAATGTTCTTCATAAAATCCTGAGGGCTTTGTGCAGGTAGCTTTTCTTTAGCTACCTCAGGATCGGTAATTTCTTTTACCTGCTCTTCGCTTAGTAAATCCAATACAACTGTTGATTCCTGCTGCTTAATCGTATTTATTTTCATTATCAGAACAATGGTTGCCAAGGCCAAATGCACTACAATTGTCCCAAGAATACCCGTCCTATGTCGTTCTAATAAATCAAGCACGCTATGTAATTATTTATTTTGTAAAGCTACAATATTGAGGCAATTTTGCAAAATGCATTAATATACAAGATTTACCGAAAAGATTCCCTGAGCGAAGTATTCACCTCTATCGGGCAAATATCCCATTCGCATACCTACCTGAAACGGGAACATAATTCTGAGAAAATGAACGTCGGCAATAAAATCGGCTCCATAAGAACGCATTGTTGACTGAGATATTTTACTGACAGAGTTTTTAGCCGCGTCGAAAAAGAAATTGCCTCGTATCCGTTTTATATAGAAAATTGGTCCCAGGTTTAAATCGGGATAAAGTATGGGAAAAGCATAGTCGAGGTTTATAAGTTTCATTTCCTGAGAGCTACTGGCGACGAATCCTCTCGGGAAAGGCAATAATGTGGAATAATAATATGCCAGGGGAGATTGTTGCTGATAACCTACCCGAACCTGGAAGCTATGATGTTTAATTAAAACGGGTAAGTATATACGTAAGCTATATGCATATATATTATTAAAAAGTTTATTCTCAAAAGGGGTAGTTTGCATTTTAAAATAAGAAGAAAAACCTAATGGTGGGAACAAATCGCGAGTCGCCATTTTTTTGTACCGGTAATAATTTAAACCCCAGTTTATGTAATTTAACCCATGATAATATTGATTGTCACTTTTCTTAAAATAGACACGTCTGTTATATTTCCATTCCAAATAAGGAGTTATGGCCGATGCATATTTCCCCCGGGTCAAATTTAACGGAATACTTAAGTTCAGTGTAGAAGAAATATTAGTGGTGTAATCAGCTTCCTGATTCGGATTACCGTTTATTCTGTCAAATGGCCCTCCAACATCTATATTCCAACTGATAACTGGGTATAGGGCTTTGTAGTTAATATTAGCATGGAGATGAGAATATCCATTTTCGTATGAATACCCAAGTGATGAAATAAGAGTACCTAGCACATCCTGCGAAAGTACCATAAAACCAGGGTATAATTGGGGGTTAGTTATCTCGGAGGGGGAATAATTATAATAAGCAGGAGTCCAACTATGGATATTAAAAAGGTGAGGAATGCGGGAGAATTTCCTGATTGGATAATTTTTTGAAACAGTTTCTGCATCCTGCAAATTGAAAATCGTTTGAATGGTTGAATCTTTTTTATATTTGAAACCGGCTATTTGAATCGATACAGTTGAAAGTTTCGGGGACCAATTTGTATAATTTATTCGATATCCATTAGAAGTGTATTCCGAAAAAAACAATCTGCCCGTATTCGTATCAAAATAAGGTTCGAAAGTGCCAAATTCGGAAGATGTTATTTTGAAAAATGATTTTGAAGGAATGTTGTAGCTAAAAATATTGTTATGACCATTTGTCTCTCCAGCCAGAATTATATTATCGCCAGCAATAGAAAAGCTGCTAATATCAGAAAATGTTGAAGGAATAATCGTTTCCCACTCATCTATGGTTTTATCATATTTCAAGAGTGCCTTACCATTTTTTCCTACCGCGAGACAATAAATATTTCCTGTTTCGTCCCAAACGGGGAATTGTAAATGGTTTTTGTCTGGTGCCGGAATCCGCAATTTTAGTTCACCATTTTCTGAATTAATAATTACTAACGAGGATTGGTATTGAGGCGATTCTTCAACAACGGCAATATCTTTCCCATCTTTTGAAAACGATGGGGAGTAATACCAGGTTTTTTTTGTGAGTCTTATATGTTTTTTCCTTACCAGATCATAAATTCTTATTTCTGAATAACTTCTATTTTGCCAGCGCAAATCTGCCGTACTTTCGGACCAGGTAATCCTTGTTTTGTAAAACGAGATTCGATCTGCACTTAATGATCCGGGTGTAAAAACCACTTTTTCCTTTCCGGTTTTATTAACTAAAACAAATTGCCGGGTATTCGATAAGCTCCACTTTTGAACCAGAATAATAGAATCGTTTATACTAATTGGTAAATTATAATTCGTAAAGGTTTTTGTTGTTTTTACCGGCCAGGTTTCATAATTAATAGGTGGTAATATATTCTGTTTTGCCCAGGTAGCTTTTAAATTTGTGTAAGTGTATTGATATAGTTTTTTATTATTTAATCCTGTTTGATTTTTAAGGCTTATTCCAAAGGGGAACCCTAGAAAAGGATATTTTGCGGAAAAAGTTAATCCATTGCCAAACAAATCATTGCTAAATGAATCACGGCCCATTTTTACCATGGGGTACCCCATTTGATATTGGTCAGGAATAAAATCCTTATAGGATCCTAATAATGCTTTGTCGTAAGGAAAGAGCTTTTTTTGATTCATTACCATAGCTCTATATGGCATGGAGAATGCAGCACTTCTTCCTCTTCCCGCTTTAGAAAATATTGTTTCAGAAAATACTGCGTCCCCTTCAAGAAACCATCGCGGAACTAATCCTGCAACAACCCCAACTGCCTGTTCTCCCAATAAATAATATCCTAACCTTGTGATACCGCTTTTTAAAGCATCCATTTGGGCAACATGGCGGGTTTCGTGCAGGGCTAGCTGGTCGAGCCAATCCTGCGGGTAATTGTCCTGAGGGGGAATAGTATAGAGCTCCATTCTTTTTGGAGCATAAACAACCATGCCATTGGATAATGAGGATTGGGTATGAAAAACAACCGAGAATTTCGAAGGCGATTGAGGCAAATATTTTCCGATGAGAGGATAAATCGTATCCAGGGAAGATGCATAGCGCATTGCCTCCTGCTCAAAACCGGTTGGAAAGATTAGCCGATATTGTTTGGTATTGATTTGTTTCCACGAAACTGAGAACGGATCCTGGCCAGTTTCATAAAATTGCGACTTCACTTCCCCACTTATCAAACTGCTAACTAAAAATATAAATGCAAGTCTGATTTTTAATTTCCTCTTTTGAGACATGAATTTCAACCGCCTGCTTTTTTAGCTTTATACCCTTTTTGTATCAGCATTTGCAGGATTTTTTCCCGAAAATCGCCTTGTATTAATATTTCGCCATCTTTAGCAGAACCACCTACCCCGCATTTCGATTTTAATTCCTTCGCTAATGCTTCCAGATCGTCTTCTTTACCAACAAAACCAGTTATTAATGTTACCATTTTACCTCCCCTGTTTTTTTTATCAAGCATTACTCTCAGATCTTGTTGCTGAGGAGGCAAGGTTTGCTGTTCTCCTTTTTCGGAGTACTGATAATTAAAATTGGGATTGGTCGAATATACTATTTCTTGTCGTTCGCGATGGTTCTTCTTACTCATACCGTTTATTTTTTTCAAAAATAAAAACAATTAACGATGGGTGAAAATATCTTCCGGGAAAATGCTTATGAATTCCAGTTTGAACCAAGTATTGAGTTGTAAGGAAAATTTATTTTTTTCTTAAATAACCAACTAATACAGGTAATAACTTTTCCCTTTTTAAAATATATAATATAAACAAAAGCAGGATCAGGTTATTGACAATAAACTGAACAATTATTTGTGAATTTTTGAGAAAAAATACCGGAATTAGAACTATTAGTGACAAAAGAAAATACCAAAAAATTGATTTCAAATTATAAGGGATCCGGTAATATTTCTGTCCGAGCCAATAGCAAACGATAGTCATAGCCACATAACAGATTAATCGTGCATAAGCTGAAGCCAGATACCCATATTTACTAACAAACAGATAGTTTATGAGTACTGTAATAGCCGAGCCAAAAATAATAATATATGCACCATACATTGTTTTACCCGAAAGCTTGTACCAGATGGATAAATTCAAATAAATTCCTACAAATACATTGGCCAGCAGAATTATAGGAACTATATTTAAACCTGACCAATATGTATTATGGATAAAGTATTTTATCCAGCTTATATTTCCAACCGTTGCAATAAATATGATGAAACAGAATACGGCAAAATATTTCATAATATCAGCAAATACCTGTTTCGAATCTTTTTCCTTTTCATAATTAAAGAAAAAGGGCTCGGCAGCAAACCGGAAGGTTTGAACAAAAACGGTAAGTATAACGGCAATTTTAACGATAGCAAAATATACACCTAACTGGTGCATTGGGTTATTGGCATCCGGAATCATATATTTTATAAACTGACGGTCAATAGCATCGTTAATTCCTCCGGCAAGTCCAGCTAAGAGTAGTGGAAGTGCATATTTTAACATCCTTTTCCAAAGCTCAATATCGAAAGAAAGGGAAAATTTGAAATCCTTATATAGCATAACCATAGTAGTGATACTAGCAATAATATTGGCAATAAAAATATATCCAATACCAATTTTTGAAGAATATATAAAAGATGGTAAATGAGTAATGTGCGCATCTATCCAGGGGAATACAACGAGAAAAATTATAGTAAACGTTACATTAATGATTACGTTAAATAGTTTAAAGCTTGCGAATTTCAAGGCTTTATTTTGCTGCCGCAATTTTACAAAGGGAATAGCACAAATAGCGTCAACTCCCAGGATTATAGCACACCACCGAATATATTCAGGATTATTTGGATAATCAAGTAGGTTGGCAATTGATTGTGAAAATAGAATAGCTAGGATAATAAATAATGAGGAAGATGTGATTAGTGAAATAAGTGAGGTACTATAAACTTTATTTGCATCTTTTTCATTTTGGCTAAACCGGAAGAACGCAGTTTCCATCCCATATGTCAAAACGATCAGGAGGATAACAACCCAACTATATAAGTCTCCAACTATCCCATAGGTAGAGGGGTCTGTAAATATATACGTGTGCAGGGGGACCAAAAAATAATTCAAAAAGCGCGGCACAATGCTGCTAAGGCCATAAATTGCTGTTTGTCCGGCGAGTTTTCTTAATGGATTCAATGTTTCTTTTTTGAGATTACAAATTAAATACTTTCGGCTGACAATTAAAGTTTATTTTATTGAGACGCGTTACCTTTTAAAATTTAAAATGGTGTCAAATAAATTATTAATTTCGGTATAATTGATCCAATATCGTTGACTTAAGAAAGACCCTTCGACTTCGCTCAGGGTGACACTTCGGAGTAGAGTCATTCTGAGCGAGTCGAAGAATGGATAGGAAAGATAAATCCTTAAGTCAACGACATTGATAATTGATCTTTACTTATTTCTGGTATTTTATATCACTGGGCTTGGTTAAGAAAAGTCAGATATTTGTTTGCACTAACAAAAATTTAATGAATCGATACAAACTATTTAATAATATTTTGGGCTGTGTAATTTTCTCAATTGCCTTAGCTGTTTACCTCTTAACTCTGGAGCCAACTGTCAGTCTCTGGGACTGTGGAGAGTTCACATCTGCTGCCTATAAGCTTGAAGTTGGTCATCCTCCCGGTGCACCTTTTTACCTGATGCTTGGAAGGATTTTTTCATTATTTTCTCCGGATAAAGCCCAAGTTGGCATGTTCATAAATTCTCTTTCTGCTATTGCGAGTGCTTTTACTGTACTTTTTCTCTTTTGGACAATTACTCACCTGGCTCGCCGAATAATCATTCAAGAAAATAATAACTACTCTCAAGGGAACATCCTTGCAATTTTGGCAAGTGGATTTATAGGGGCTTTGGCATTTTGTTTTTCCGATACGTTTTGGTTTTCGGCTGTTGAAGCAGAAGTTTATGCATTATCTTCTCTTTTTACTGCCATTGTTATCTGGGCTATTTTAAAATGGGAAGATGAAGCAGGTCAAAAATTTGCTAACCGTTGGCTAATACTAATATCCTATTTGATGGGCCTTTCTATCGGGGTTCATTTATTGAACCTGTTAGCAATTCCTGCCATAGTTTTAATTTATTATTTTAAGATGTATCCGTTTTCCTGGAAAAGATTTGGATTTGCTGTATTTGTCTCCTTTCTCATACTTCTTGGAGTTATGAACCTGATTATTCCCGGAATAGTTTGGCTGGCATCGCGCTTCGAAATTGTTTTCAGCAACAACTTTGGCTTTGCCAATCATGTTGGAGTTATTGTTTACTTGTTTCTACTAATTGGTCTATTAATTTGGGGATTAAACATTACCTATCGTCATAAGAAAGTTTTTTGGAATTCGTTTTTGTTAGTTTTTACCGTTATTTTAATAGGGTATTGTTCCTATGCCATGATTATTATTCGTGCGCAAACTCAGATTCCTATTAATACCAACCAACCTAAAAATGTTTTATCGCTTTTATATTATTTGAACCGCGACCAGTATGGAGATAGTCCGCTTATTTATGGTCAGTACTATAATTCATCCACCCTGGGAGTAAAAGATAAAGCACCGGTTTATACAGTTAAAGATGGGAAATATATAGCTTCTTCAAAGCGCCAATATATTTACGATGAGCGGTTTATGACATTCTTCCCAAGGATGTATAGTTCAAAACCCGGACATGTTGAGGTTTATAAGGATTGGGGCACTATAAAAGGCACGCCGGTTCGGGTAGCTAATCAAAATGGAGGTTCTGATATTGTAATGAAACCAACCTTTAGTGATAACCTTGAATTCTTTTTTAAGTATCAGCTTGGATACATGTACTTTCGGTATTTTATGTGGAATTTTGTAGGTCGACAAAACGATCTTCAGGGAAATGGGGGAATTTTAAAGGGAAATTGGATATCGGGAATTGATTTTATTGATAAAATTTTTATTGGTCCCCAAAACACCTTGCCCCAATTTCTTAGGAATAATGTTGGTAAAAACAGGTATTATTTTCTACCCCTTATCCTTGGTTTTATTGGTCTTCTTTATCAGGCATCCAAAAGCAGGCGATACTTTGTGGCAGTGTTATTTATTTTTATTTTAACCGGAATTGCTATTGTTTTGTATACTAACCAAACGCCCCAGCAACCCAGGGAACGAGATTATGCTTATGTTGGATCGTTTTATGCATTCTGCATTTGGATAGGACTAGGCGTTTTGTCACTAGCAATTTGGTTAAAAAAATTACTTAAACCTGTTATGGCTTCTCTTGCGGCGGCGGCGATCACTTTGGTTGTTCCTGTTATTTTGCTCGGACAAAATTGGAACGATCATGACCGATCTAATCGGTTTATTGTACGAGATTTAGCCTATAATTATCTGAACAGTTGTGCTCCCAATTCCATACTTTTTACTGTCGGCGACAATGATACTTATCCTTTGTGGTATCTTCAGGAAGTAGAAGGCATCCGCACCGATGTTCGGGTAGTGAATCTTATGCTCCTGAACGCATCCTGGTATATCGACCAGATGAGGAGCAAGCAATATACTTCAGACAAACTTCCAATTTCCCTTCAACCGGAGCAATATGTTAGTGGAAAACGGGATGCTGTTTATATTCTCGAAAAATCTGCGAATCCTATAACGCTTAAAAATGCTATCAATCTTATAGCAAGTGACAGCAAAAATTATAAAATTGAAACTGCTTCAGGAGCCTATCTTGATTTTATTCCTTCAAAGCAACTATTGCTTCCTGTAAATAAAGAAGAGGTAATTTTAAATGGCATAATTCTTCCCTCATCTGTTGATATGATGGAAGATACTATAAAGTTTAATCTCCCTTCGGATAATATCGGTAAAAGTGAATTAATTGTTATGGATATCCTATCAAATTTTGATTGGAAGCGACCGGTTTACTTCAATTCTCCTGGTTATAAATGGACATTAGGTTTAGATCATTACCTTCAGCTTGATGGATTTGCTTACAAGCTAATGCCTGTTTATTCGGATGGTAACGATTATTTATCCTATGGAAATGTGGAAACTGATTCCCTGTATAAAAAACTTATGTTTACGTTCAAATGGCGGGGGCTTTCCGATCCTAATGTTTTATTAGATGAACACATAATAAAAACTCTTTCCATAATTCGGGTACGAAATTGTTATGCCAGGTTAGCTCTTGCATTAGCAGCACAAGGAAATTTTAAAAAAGGGATTAAGGTTTTAGACCGATGTATGGAGATTATGCCCACCTCGCGTATCCCTTACGATGCATATTGCATTCAGCTTTCGAATGCTTATTATAAATGTGGAGACCGGGATAAAGGAAACAAACTTGCTGAAGGATACGCAAACCAGCTCAACGAAGAACTTTCCTATTATAACACCTTGTCGCCAAAAATGCAAGGTTGGATCAATCTTGAAAAAACCATTGCACAAAATAATTTAAAAAGACTACAGGCTATGTTAAACGAAAACACTACAAATTTAAAGCTCTAACAATTAGCTAGATAATAAATTATGTGCCTAAAAACATATTTTAGAACAGTATTTATTACAAAATAGTTATTTTTGCCACGATGCACTTTTTTATACTACTTATGGAAAAGAA
Organism: Bacteroidota bacterium; assembly: GCA_020048915.1. Lineage (GTDB taxonomy): Bacteria > Bacteroidota > Bacteroidia > Bacteroidales > JAAUTT01 > JAAUTT01. The sequence goes on from JAIFLU010000038.1 coordinate 26,024, forward strand.
CAGTAAGATTACCGTATTCCAAAAATACTCTCATCACGTTCGTTATTTTTGGCTCATTCTAGGATTTTTAGTCTTTGCAAACCCTCTATTTTCTCAAGGGTATGAAATAAAACTTAAAATAGCTTCGCTTAAAGATTCGACGATAATTCTCGGACATCATTTTGCTGACGCTTATTACCCCGACGATACATTACAATTGGATAATAAAGGGTTTGGTTCATTTAAAGGTACAAAGCCACTGCCTTCAGGTATGTATTTTATTTACCTTCCCACTAAAAAATTTTTCGATATTATTATTGGACAGGATCAGAACTTCTCCATCGAAGTGGATACGACCGATTTTGTAAAAACAGCGAAATTTTCAGGTTCTACGGAGAATGAATTGTATTTTAATTATATGCGGTCACTGGGTGTAAATCAGGAGAAGGCAAATAATTTAATAAGCCGAAAGAAAAATTCAACTTCTGAAATTCAAAAGGATTCGATTTCAAAAGCACTGGATAATATTAATAAGGAAGTCCTTACTTATATCGATAAACAGATACAGGATAATAAAGGTTTGTTTTACGGAAAATTTCTGTTGGCGCTGAAAGAAATTAATGTTCCGGATGCTCCACGCGATGCTGCAGGTAGAATTACCGATTCGACCTTTCAATACCGATATTATAAAGCGCATTATTTCGATCATTTCGATTATACTGACGCTAGTCTTTTGCGCTCTCCCATCTATGAGAAGAAAATAAAGGACTTTGTTGAAAAAGTAATTCCACAAATACCTGACAGTATAAACAAGGAACTCGACATCCTTTTAGACAATGCTAAAAAGAACGATGAGGTATTTCGTTATTTACTGGTGACATTTTTCAATATGTACGCACAAAGTCAAATCATGGGATTCGATGCCATTTTTGTTCATATTTCCGAAAAGTATTATTTGCCGTATGCCACCTGGAACGATAAGGACTTTATGGAAAAGCTTAAAAAAGAAGTTGCTAAGATTAAGCCTAATTTGGTAGGAAATATTGCTCCCAATATAAAATTAGTGGAGATTCCCAGAGAACATTTTATTGCTGCTAAAACAGATACTGCCCTAAAAAGTAATCCCTATGTGGGAGGTTTTGTGAATATTCACGATATAAAAGCAAAATATACCATTTTAATTTTTTGGGAAGCTGATTGCAGCCATTGTAAAAAGTCGATTCCCCAGTTGCATGAATTATATCAATCGCTAAAAGATAAGGGAGTAAAAGTATTAGCGGTGCATACCATTAGTAGTGTAGAGGGAAAAAGAAAATGGATTGATTTTGTGAACGAGCATGCATTGCTTGATTGGGATAATTTATGGAGCCCGTATAGTTTTGAATACAAGGATATTTATAATGTATTTACCACTCCGGTATTATATGTTTTAGATGAACATAAAAAAATACTTGCCAAAAGGATTAGTCCTGAGCAAGCCAAAGAATTAATAGAGTTTGAAATAAAAAGAGAGAAGAAGTAATCAACTGAAGATGAAGAATACACAATCGATTAAATTAGTATTGGAAGATGGAACTGAAATTGCTGGCTGTAGTTTTGGCTTTGAGGGTTCGATAAATGGCGAAGTTGTTTTTAATACTGCTATGACTGGCTATCCTGAAAGCCTTACAGATCCATCTTATAAAGGACAAATTTTGGTTCTTACATATCCCCTCGTTGGAAATTATGGGGTGCCAGCAGATAGCATGGAGAATAATATGCTGAAGTTTTTTGAATCAAATAAATTGCATATCTCCGCATTAGTAATTTCTGATTATTCCTTAGAATATAGTCACTGGAATGCTTCAAAAAGCCTGTCTGCCTGGTTAAAGGAAAATAAGGTTCCCGGAATATATGGAGTGGACACCAGGGCACTTACCAAGCGGTTACGCGAAAATGGTACTATGCTTGGTAAAGTTATTTATAATAATCAGGATGTTGAATGGTATAATCCTGATTTGGACCATTTGGTAGCCCAGGTAAGCACTCCCCAAAAAGAAGTGTATGGGAATGGAAAGTATAAAATTGTTTTGATTGATTGCGGCGTAAAATATAACATTATCCGATATTTGCTTCAAAAGGATACTACTGTAATTCGTGTTCCTCACGATTACGATTTCTCTCAGGAGGCTTACGATGGTTTGTTTATTTCGAACGGCCCCGGTGACCCAAAAAAATGTGAGACAACTATTAACAATCTTGCCAAAGCATTTAAACAAGATATTCCGGTTATGGGTATCTGCCTGGGAAATCAATTAATGGCTTTGGCATCGGGTGCAAATACGTATAAATTAAAGTATGGACATCGAAGTCACAATCAGCCTGTTCTAAAAGTTGGAACTCCAAAAGCCTATATTACCTCACAAAACCATGGGTTCGCCATTGATAATAATACTCTTGGGAGCGATTGGGAACCTTATTTTATCAATTTAAATGATAATACGAACGAAGGAATGCGCCATAAAACAAAACCGTTTTTTTCTTCGCAATTCCATCCGGAAGCTTCTGGCGGACCAACGGATACCGATTTTCTTTTTAACGACTTTATTAAAGACGTAAAAAAATACAAAGGCAATTAATTAGTTGTTAATTGTTACTGAAAAGAGTCAACTCAATTTTTATTTGAGTCGGCTCTTTTTTATTTTTGGAGGGCTGGAGGTATATTTTATTCGATCAATCTAGGTTGATATATTTAGAGTTACTTGTTATATAATACCAATTATATAACAATAATATAATTATTTAAAAATATATTTTTAATTTTTCTAGTAAATATATATTTTGGCTCATATTTTGTAACTAATTAATTAGTTAATAAACTAAATTGTTAGGATATTTGCATATTAATATTAGCAATTTATCCAATTTAAAAGTTCAAGATGCAACCAAAAAGAGATATAGTACTTACCCGTGCAGAGGAATCAATAATGCAAGTTCTATGGCAAATAGAGCGCGGAGTTGTAAAAGATATTATTGAGCACTTACCTGATCCAAAACCTGCTTATAATACTGTCTCAACAATCATACGCATTCTTGAAGCAAAAAAAATCGTTACTCATAAAGCCTATGGGAAAACGCATGAATATTTTCCTTTGATTTCCAAGGACGACTATTCCCGAAGATTTCTAAAAGGCTTTGTAAAGGGATATTTCAATAATTCGTTTCAAAAGATGGTTTCGTTTTTCTCAGAAGGAGAAGAAATTGATATTCTTGAATTGGAACAAACTATGAAAATTATGCAGCAACAACTTGAAAACAGAAAAAAGACAAAATCATGAATTACCTAATTTATCAATTTAAGGTAGCTATACTATTGAGCTTATTTTATGGAATATATAGAATTTTGTTAAAAAACTCGGTTCAATTTCGGTTAAATAGGTTTTTTATATTGTGTTCCCTCTTTTTGTCAATGATTGTTCCTTTTATCAAGATTAACATTGCAGATAAGCAATTGTTAAACTACGCTCAATTATTACCAGAAGTGATTGTAGGAAATATTAAGATGGGCTCTCCTTTTTCTTCGGATGTCTGGATAAATTCATTTGTACTTTTTACTTTAGTTATATTTATTTTATTATTTATATATCAGTTTGTTAAATTGTTCATTTTTATAAATTCATCTCAAAAAAAGTTTAATAAAAATTATATTCTTGTTCTAACTAACGGATATGAAGCTTTTTCTTTTTTCAGGTTTATTGTTTTGGGAAAGCTTATTCCAATGAAAGATAGAAAGACAATTATCCAACACGAGAAACTACATATTCGATATTTTCATTCAATTGATATTGTTATATATGATATTTTTAAATTAATGCAATGGTTTAATCCTTTCTTATGGCTCTTTGGAAATTCATTAAAGGAAAATCATGAATTTGAGGTGGACAGAAAATTAATTAATCAAGGAGTTTCTATGGTTAGGTATCAGGAATTGTTAATGAATCAGTTATTTCAATCCGGTAAAATTAAGTTTTCTTCATTTAATCATAATTCACTAATTAAAAATCGAATCAACATGATGAAAAATTCAAAAGGAAAGTCAGGGAAAACCAGGTTTTTGCTGGCTACAGTTTTAAGTTTATTTATTATTTCGGTGTTTGCTTTTAGAGGCGAAACAATTAATGAAAACATTTCAATGAAATCGATAATTCATTCGAATGGAGATGTAGTAGAAAATTCTGGTAAATCTTTACAGAAGGATCATGCAACTGGATTGCAGAAAAATAATTTGCAAGCAACCTTAATTGTTACTCCCTTAAAAAAAGATACGGTTAAAAAGCTGGATTTAAAGGATGTTGCTTATTTACAACCAGAGGTTGCTGCACAGTTTCAGGGGAAAGATATTAATGAATTTGTTAGTTATGTGGCAACAAATGTTAAATATCCTACTGATGATGCTAAAAAGGGATTGCAAGGAAAAGTTTATATTCAGTTTTCGATTGAAAAGGACGGGAGTATTAAAACTGCATCTGTGATTCGTTCCAGTGGACATCAAAGTTTGGATAATGAAGCAGTTCGAGTAATATTATCCTCTCCGAAATGGACACCTGCAAGCGATAAAGGTAAAGTTGTAAAACAAATTTTTACTATCCCGGTAGTTTTTAGTTTGAAGTAATTTTTTTTGAATTTTATAACTAATATATTAGTTAATAAACTAATTAGTTAGGTAATTGATTTGTTGGAAATTCAGCGGAATTTTATTCAGTTGGGTTTCCAACTTTTCATTTATATGTACCGTTCAAATAATCAATAAGCAATGTCGTTTAGTTAAGAAGTAGGCTTAGACTCGCTCAGCCTGACAAACTGGTATTATTTTCATACTGAGCGAAGTCGAAGTGCGGATTAATTATTCAATTCCTAAACTAAACAACATTGAATTAATAATATGTAAATTTTTCAAATGCGGGAAAGGAGTTCGGATACTCTTTCCTTAAGTCTTCTTTTCTCACAAATTCAAAGTCTTTAAAGTCAAAACCGGGAGTTACAACACATCCAACTAGTGTAAATGAATTTCCATCAAATGGAGTTGCTCCGAATATTGTTCCGGCTTTTATTATGGCTTGTGGAAGCTGACCAAGTGAAATGTCAGCTCCTAATATTAAAGATGAAATTTCGCCCTCTGATAGGCAGATTATGCGCATAGGACTTCCGCAATGATAATACCAAATTTCATCCGATTTTAACCGATGAAATTTTGAAACCTGTCCCGATTCCAATAAATAATAAATGCTGGTTGCTAAATTCCGTTTCCCCTTATGCCCTTTATTAAGAATATTGAAAGATATGGAATCGTCGCTTCGATATGTCTCTTTATAATAACCTCCTTCGGGGTGAGGTAGTAATTTTAGTAGTTCTATTATTTCATTAGCTTTCATTGGTTTTTAAATTAATTGAGTAATTGAACAAACTACTTAACAAATATGAACCTAAAAGTTCTTTTTTTTGTTTACCAGATGATATAATAGTAATAATATGAAAGTTTTTGAACTCTTTATTGAAAAATTAATATTTTTTAGCCGTTGGATTCAACTGCCAGTTTATTTAGGACTTATTGTTGCCTCGGTAATTTATGCAATAAAGTTTATAATTGAGTTGTGGCATTTATTGCAGGATTTTCCTTCCATGAACGAAAATGTGATTATGCTTTCGGTACTTGGGTTGATTGATATATCCATGGTTGTTAATCTATTAATTGTTGTAATTATTGGAGGGTATTGGACATTTGTCAGTAAAATTGAATTTGAAAATCAGGAAGATAAACCCGATTGGTTAAGCAAGATTAATGCTTCAACCCTAAAAATTAAATTAATTGTATCATTGGTAAGTATTTCGGGAGTTCACTTATTAAAGACATTTGTCGATATTTCTAATGTAGAAATGAACCATGTTATTTTACAAATAGCCATACACCTTGTTTTTATAATTTCAGCGTTGCTTTTGGCTTATACTGATAAAATAATGCATGCTGACGAGGCATCTCAAAGCCATTAATTTTTAATACCTAGAAACCTAAACATTTAATCACACCACATTAACTCCTTGTTTATTGATAGGTTATACATAATATCAATTTGTTCCTGGGTAATGCGTTCAACAGAAAGTGGAGGATGGTTATCTTTTTCAAAATATCCTACATCCAATGTTTCAAGGCCTGGTTTAATTTCTCCACTTATATGCTTGCAAAGAATGAATATTTTATAGGAATACCAAGGAGTAGGAGGATGATTATGGCATTTCTTATCCATTACTGCTAAAAGTCGAACAGGCTCTACTTTTATCCCTGCTTCTTCCCAGACTTCTTTCACAGCGTTTTCATTGGGAGTTAGTCCTACATCGGCCCATCCTCCCGGAAGGGTCCAGCAACCATCAACTTTTTCTTGTACCATAAGAATTTTGTCGCCTTCAAAAATTACTCCCCGTACATCGACTTTAGGTGTTTGATATCCTTTTTGGTGTGCAAACAAATCCCGGATAACTTCCGTAGTTTCATTTCCAAGTTTGCTTAGCATTTCAAAACTTAACTCTTTTAACTGTTCGTAGCGTTCGCTGTCGTATTCGTTATTTTTAAATGTCAAGCCAGTCTCGGCAATGGCGTGTACTTTTTTAGCAAATTCGAGCCATAAATGGTCCATGGTATTTTTTTTAGATTTTGTTTGATAGCACAAAGCCGCAAAGAATTCTTTCATTATTCAATTGCGGCTTTGACAGATGCGTTTAAATGTATCTTAATATTCGTCCCAGCTTTTAATTGGGATATCGTCAATATCACGTTTACAAATAGCGATTAGGAAGGCACTTGCAAGCCGGGCATTTGTAATAAGAGGAATATTATAATCCACTGCACTCCTACGAATGGTATAGTCGTTATTCAATTCTTGTTTCGAAAGGTTTTTAGGGATATTTACCACTAAATCTATTTTCTTTTGCCTAATATAATCAAGTGTGTTGGGTTCCTTGTCTTCATCAGGCCAATGCAGCGCCGTCACCTCTAACCCATTGCTACGGAAAAATTCGGCAGATCCTTTTGTCGCAAATAAGTTATAACCTTTTTCAACTAGCAGGCGGGCACTGTTTAATAATTCGACTTTATCGCGGGCTGTTCCGGTGGATAATAAAATATTCTTCTTCGGAATAGTATATCCTACAGATAGCATAGATTTTAAGAGCGTCTCATAATAATCGTCTCCGATACAACCAACTTCTCCGGTTGAAGCCATTTCAACTCCTAATACAGGATCAGCCTTTAAAAGACGGTGAAAGGAGAATTGAGGAGCTTTTATCCCGATGTAATCCACCTCAAATATCGATTTGTCAAGTTTTTCAGCAGGAGCTCCCAGCATGATGCGCGTTGATAAATCTATAAGATTAGATTTTAAAACTTTTGAAACAAAAGGCATGGATCGTGAGGCACGCAAGTTACATTCTATCACTTTAATGTCGTTATCCTTTGCAAGGAACTGCATGTTGAAGGGCCCAGAAATATTTAATTCCTTCGCAATTTTTCGGGCAATGCGTTTAATACGTTTTACAGTTTCGAAATATATTTTTTGCGGAGGAAATACCATGGTGGCATCTCCACTGTGAACCCCAGCAAATTCTATATGTTCGGAAATTGCATAGGCCATCATTTCGCCGTCTCTGGCAACTGCATCAATTTCTATCTCTTTTGCGTTTTCAATAAACTCCGAAACAACCACCGGATAACGTTTCGACACATTGGCAGCCAATTCAAGGAAGTGTTTTAGTTCCTCCCGGTTAGAGACCACATTCATGGCAGCACCAGAGAGCACATACGAAGGACGGATAAGCACAGGAAAATCTACCAGATCAATAAATTTATAGATTTCTTCGATACTGGTTAATTCTTTCCAACGAGGTTGATCAATTTTCAGGGTGTCGCACATCATTGAGAACTTATGACGATCTTCGGCCCTGTCAATAGATAGTGGGGATGTTCCCAGAATGGGCACATGCTGATTGTGTAAACGGATGGCCAAATTATTTGGAATTTGTCCACCGGTAGAAATAATAACCCCTTTAGGAACTTCCAGGTCGGTAATATCAAGAACCCGTTCAAGTGAAAGTTCATCGAAGAAAAGGCGGTCGCATACATCGTAATCAGTACTAACCGTTTCGGGATTATAGTTGATCATTACCGAACGGTAACCTTGCTCTTTAATGGTGTTTAAGGCACTTACCCCACACCAGTCGAATTCAACCGAACTACCAATACGATATGCCCCTGAGCCTAGCACTACAACAGATTTATTATCACGAGCAAATTCCACATCGTGTTCTGTGCCGTTGTATGTAAGGTAGAGGTAATTGGTTTTGGCAGGATATTCTGCTGCCAGTGTATCAATTTGTTTTACAAATGGAACAACGCCCTGTTGCTTGCGATAAGTACGCACATTGAGGAGGTAATCTTCCATATGGTCGTTATCGCTTTTCAACACAAAACGGGCAAGTTGAAAATCAGAATACCCCATTTGTTTTGCATGTCGGAGCAAAGGAATGGGAAGTTCTTCAATTTTGTTGAATTTCTCTAATTCGTTCTTAAGACTAAAAATATTATGAAGCTTTATTAAAAACCAACGGTCAATTTTGGTAAGGTCGTGAATTCTGTCCACAGAATATCCCCTTTCAAATGCATCAGCAATAACGAAGATGCGCATATCGGTAGGATTCGTAAGTTCCTTGTCCAAGTCGTCAAATTTTAAGTCGCGGTTACCAGTAAATCCGTGCATCCCCTGACCAATCATTCGAAGCCCTTTCTGAATCGCTTCTTCAAACGAACGTCCAATGGACATAACCTCTCCAACACTTTTCATAGAAGAGCCAATTTCTTTTGAGACGCCTACGAATTTGTTCAAATCCCAACGGGGAATTTTACATACGATATAATCAAGCGCTGGCTCAAAAAAAGCAGAAGTTGTTTTGGTAATAGAATTTTTAAGTTCGTGCAGACCATAGCTCAATGCAAGTTTTGCAGCAACAAAAGCCAGGGGATAACCGGTAGCTTTTGATGCAAGCGCAGAAGAGCGCGATAAACGTGCATTCACTTCAATAACACGATAGTCCTCAGAATGTGGGTCAAGCGCATACTGAACATTACATTCTCCAACAATTCCAATATGGCGAATGATTTGAATGGATAGACGACGCAGTTTATGATATTCGCTGTTAGTAAGCGTTTGTGAAGGAGCTACGACAATACTTTCGCCTGTATGAATTCCCAGAGGATCGAAATTCTCCATGTTACAAACCGTAATACAGTTATCGTAACAGTCGCGCACTACTTCGTATTCGATTTCCTTCCAGCCTTTAAGGGATTCTTCTACTAACACCTGGTTAGAGTATGCAAAAGCTTTTGAAACAAGCTTCTTTAATTCGTCCATATCGGAACAGAATCCACTGCCCAGTCCGCCCAGAGCATATGCTGCCCGCACAATAAGGGGGAATCCCAGTTTTTCAGCTGCTGCCATAGCATCTTCAAGATTGGAAGCTGCAACACTGCGGGCAGTTTTTACATTTATCTCGTTAAGTTTATTTACAAACAAATCACGGTCTTCAGTATCCATAATGGCCTGGATAGGAGTTCCCAAAACCCTGACATTGTATTTTTCGAACATGTTAGCTCTAAACAATGCTATACCACAATTAAGAGCTGTTTGGCCACCAAAAGAAAGGAGTATCCCATCGGGTTTTTCTTTGGCTATAACTTTTTCGACGAAATATGGGGTTACCGGTAAGAAATATATTTTATCGGCGATGCCTTCGGTAGTTTGAACAGTAGCAATATTGGGATTGATCAGAACAGTGTAAACACCTTCCTCTTTGAGGGCTTTGAGGGCTTGCGAACCGGAATAATCAAACTCACCAGCCTCCCCTATTTTGAGTGCCCCGGATCCCAGCACTATTACTTTCTTTACGCTTTTATCCATTCTTTTTTTCCTAAATAATTTTACTTTCCAAAAATACACTTTTTATCCAGCGCGTAAAAATATATGTTTTGCAACACTTATAAAAGGAGAAAATGCAAAATACAGTTAGAAAATATTAATGATTGGACTGACGTGGGTTATAGGCGGTTTTTTTTATACAGCATCCTTCAACTTGCCGAAACAGGTTAATCCAATACAATATTTTAAAAATTCCATTACAAATCCCTCGCCACTTCCCCATGGAAACCAATATCCAGCCCTTCTTTTTCCATTTCAGGATCAACTTTAACAGGGGTGAATTTGTTTATCGCTTTAAGTATTAACATGGTAAACGAATAAGCATAAACAATGGCTATAATTATCGCAGTCACTTCTTTGATTAATAATGTAAACCCTCCTCCACTGAATAATCCGTTTGCGCCATTCGGGTTTATAGTAGTAGTTGCAAAAAGGCCAAGACAAACGGTTCCAATAACTCCTCCCATGCCGTGAACACCCCATACATCAAGCGCGTCGTCCCATCCTTTGCGCATTTTGAATTTTACTGCCATAAAGCATCCGATAGCTGCTATGATTCCTATAAGGGCAGATTGAAGCACTGTAACATAACCGGCAGCAGGGGTTATTGTAGCTAAACCAGCAACTGCACCTGTCATTAATCCAATAAATGTTGGCTTTTTATTTCCGGTGTTCCATTCAATTAAAAGCCAGGTAACAGCCGCAAAAGATGCTGCTGTATCGGTATTAATAAAAGCAGCAATTGTAATATCGTCAACATTTAGTTCACTTCCGGCATTAAAGCCATACCAGCCAAACCATAGCAGAGCTGTACCAATTGCAACTAAAGGTATATTATTAGGAACATTTGCCTTTTCGGAACGGGCTCCAACATAATTTACACAAGCCAATGCAGCAAAACCTGCTACAGCATGAACTACAATTCCTCCCGCAAAGTCCAAAACGCCCCATGATGCAAGGATTCCTCCACCCCAAATCATATGCACAAATGGATAATAAACCAATAATTGCCAAAGTATTAAAAAAATAATATATGCTTTAAAAGTAATGCGGTTGATAAATGCCCCTGTAATAAGCGCTGGGGTTATAATTGCAAACATCATTTGATAAGCAAAGAACAAATATTCGGGGAAGTTCCGGTCTGGAGAAAATACTGTTTTGGGTGTCACTCCATTCAGAAAAGCCTTATCTAAATTCCCGTAAATTCCGAAAAAATCGTTCCCATGTGCAATGTTTCCACTAAAACAAAGAGAGTAACCAAATGCAAGCCAAAGTACCGAAGTTAGTCCCATGGAAACAAAACTCTGAATCATAATATTGAGGATATTCTTTTTACAACCCAAGCCGCCATAAAAGAAAGACAATCCGGGAGTCATAAGCATTACCAAACTGGTGGCAAGCACCATGAAAGTAGTAAGTCCAGTATCGAACATGATTTAATGTTTTAAAATTTCGCGACGAAGATATAAAATGTTTTTAATCCTAATTTTCACAGGGGTATTAATTTTATTTATATAGATAAAATCTATTTTATGTTTTAAATTGTAATATATATCTATTTTTTAATTAGTATTATTTACATGATACCCTTAGGATTTAATATATACCGATTTGTTTTCCATGTTTCATAAAATGGTATAAACAGCCATTTTTATTTCAAATAGTAATAATTAATGATAGTTCAGTTGATGATTATAAAACGGAAGCGGAGAGCTAACGATCCCGGATTTTGACTATCGAAGTAATCTATTAGATTAATATTCCAAATAACTTTTATATTTTCGGTGCACAATTAATTAAGAATGAACAGAAATAGTTGGCTACCTCCGTCCAAATTATGGCAGTAGAAATTCAGTGACTTTTTTAACTTAACTAATTGTTTAATAAAATTTCAATTAATTATTTATATAGATGGTGTTATGAAATTCAGCATTTACTTTTTTCTCTTTTTACTAAGCTGTTTGCGCGTTAATTCCCAAAAGCAGGATTCGATAATATTTACGACCCAATTTGAAAAGCAGGTTTTTTCTACATACATCAAAACGGAAGAAGTTTCCTCCTTCGACTTATTACTGGCAATGAATTATGAAAGCCAATCAACTCAGATAAAATCTTCTTTAAATCTGTTTATTAAATCACTTGAATTGAAGGGGCTGGACAAGTATCCCCGTAAAAAGCAAATCAAAGAAATATACAAACTGGTACATGACCGTTTTTTTAAAAAATATACCGAGGAGACTTATTTCTCTGATATTTTTAAGAACGGTAACTATAATTGCGTTACAGCTTCGGCACTTTATGCATTGGTATTGGATCACTTTAAAATAGAATACATCATTAAGGAAACGCCCAACCATGTATATATTATTGCAGATCCCAACAGCACCAGTTTCCTAATCGAAACAACACTTCCTTCGAAGGGGGTTTACCAGTTCGATGACCGATTTAAGAAAAACTATGTTGATTTTTTAGTGAGTAATAAAATTATCTCTCAAAGCGAATATAAGACTAACTCGATAAACGATTTATTCGAAAAAAACTATGAATCGGCTAAGACAATTAGTTTGCTGCAATTGGGGGCGTTGCAATATTATAACAGGGGTGTATTTGCATTCAATGCAGCAAATTATCCTTTGTCTTCATCAAATTTCGAGAAGGCAAGTATTATTTATCCTTCCAATAATGTAAAGTATTTGTTTTCGAATTCTTTATTACTGATGCTGACTGATCAAAGTACCAGAAAAAAATTCGATGGTAAAACATTGGCCAAATATGCCAATACCAATAAAACTAATACGGAAGCAATTCAACAATCGAAAGACCATTTTAAAGCAATTGGTTCGGAAATGGTTATTAATCATCCCGATATTAAAGGATTCAAAATTGTGTATACCGATTTATGCGCTTTTCTGAACGATTCAATTGATAAGAGCGATTTTACCCAAACTTATCATGACTTGTTGGCTTATTACTATTATACCAAAAATGATTTTGGAGAGGTAATTAAACATGCGAAAGCATCTTACCAGGTAAATCCGGATAATATCCAAACACAGCAATTTTTAAAGGAGGCATTGTTAAAATACCTTTCGGTTAACTATACCACCGAAATGCCTCCAAGTGATAGTATGATTTACTATGCCGAAAAATATCCCTTTATGCTTGGCGAAAATGCATTTTTAAATATGCTGGCAGGCTCTTATGGCAATGATTTGCTAAAAAATTCGAATTCGAAGAATGAGAAGGAGGTTTCGGAATTGCATAAACGTTTCCGTACTTTTATTCGAAGACAATCAGGAAATGGAATGGAAAAGGATTTTATTGAAGGGTTCTATTCTGAAACCTCTTCGATGTTTGTTAAAATAGCGGAGTATGAAATAGCGGAAAGCATCCTTCAGGAAGGACTCTTATTTGTTCCGGAATCGTGGATATTAAAGCAGAAGCTTCAGACTATCAAAACCTCTAAAAAGGATTTGCAGAAATACATGAATTCTACAAAAACGTATGTGAAGTATAAAGCCCCCGAGCCTGTTAAACCTCCAAAATTTGATGCCGCAACAGTAAATGCCAATGTAAAAAAATATTTGCCAAAATGCTGGAGCCTCAACATGGAGGGAAAATCAAATCCCAAGGGGAATAAAAAGGACGACGAGTTAAAATTTATTTTTTTTACTGATAATAAGGTAAAATTCAAATCGGGGACTGAAGAGCATTGGGGAACATATAAATTTAATCAAAGCAATTCAACCCTCGAACTTGAAAGCAATGAGGATAAAGAAAAATTTGCAATCCTTATTTATGAAGCTTCGGAAATGCAGATGAAAGGTATAATGTCTGTCGATTCGGATGGAATGAAAGTTGAATTAAACGGGTGTGAAAAGTAATTTTTAGGGCCTTCCGTTACAATTTCGATATCAGGGTGTAATCCAAATTACTAGTCTTAACAACTTATGATTTAGCTCTATCTCTGTTTTTAATTATTGGTTATTGTTACGAAAATTTAATATTCCGCCCATTCAATTAACATACCTTTAATATTAATTACCTTATTTTTGAAGGGTTCATCGGCCATTGAAGATGATTCTTTTTTTAAATAAAATTATTAGGTATATGTTATGTAAAAAATCTACTTTTCGGTTTATTGTAATAATGATGCTGACGTTTTGCTACAGGTATGGAATGGCACAACATAGCGATTCAATAAACCAAAAGGAAATAATATCGTCGAAAGACCTCGACGAAGTTGTAGTTACCGCCTCACGACTTAACTCATTGCGGATAAAAACACCCGAGGCCATTGAAATTCTCTATAGCAAATCGATACAGCAATATCAACTGCGTACAACTCCCGAGGCACTTGCTTTGACTCCAGGGGTCTTTATCCAAAAAACAAATCATGGTGGGGGATCCCCATTTTTAAGGGGATTAACCGGCAACCAAACGTTGTTGCTCATAGATGGAATTAGATTAAGTAATTCGACAATGCGTTATGGACCAAATCAATATCTCAATACAATTGATGTTTTTAGTATCGAAAAACTGGAAATTCTCCGCGGAAATGGCTCTGTGCAATATGGCTCTGATGCTATTGGTGGTACTATTCAGGTATTTAGTCCTGGGTTGGAATTTACTGATAAACCAACCTGGAGCAGTACCCTTTTTTCGCGGATAGCCACGCAGGGAATGGAAGAAAGCCTACATGCCAATGTTAATTATACCGGCAAAAAACTATCGGTAGTAGGAGGAATAACCCGGCGCAATTTTGGTGACTTAATTGGAGGTGACACCACTGGCAGACAAACCCCCAGTGGTTATAACGAATTGGACTTTGACCTTAAAGGGAAAGTGTTGCTTTCGAAAAATTCCATACTTACCTTTCTTTATCAAAACGTGCATCAGAACAATGTGCCGGTATTTCATAAAATTGTCCTGGAAAATTACGACTTAAATGAAATGGAGCCCCAACGGCGTGAATTAGCCTATATTCGTTTGAATCAAAAACTGAAGAAAGGCATTTTTAAATCGCTTGTATTGACATTATCTGGGCAACAATCTGAGGAAGGACGACAATCTCATAAGAAAGGAGCAAAAGTTATTCGGTTTGAAAATGATAAAGTTCAAACTATTGCATTTACCGGGGAAATATTTACAGAAAAAGGAAAAATATGGTCGGCAAATTCAGGAATAGAAGTTTATAGCGATTTGGTGCATAGTTTACGAACCGATAAAGATACCTCGGCTAATCTTGAACTATCAAAACGCGGATTATACCCGGAAGGATCAAAGATGAATAGTATTGCAGCTTTTTCCCTTCACACCCTCGATTTTAATAAGTGGAATGTGACTTTGGGCGCTCGTTACAATAGTTATCGCATCAGCGTTGATGACACCAGTTTGGGGAAAACAATTCTTTCTCCTTCTGCGCTAGTAGGAAATATTGCGCTTCTTAGAAAATTATCGCCTTCATCCAACGTGTTTTTATCCCTTAATTCCGGTTTTAGGGCTCCTAATATCGACGATTTAGGAACTTTGGGGATTGTCGATTTTCGCTACGAAACGCCAAATTTCTCTCTAAAGCCTGAAAAGTCGTTTCAATATCAGGTAGGCTATAAATTTCATAACCCGAAAGTGAAGGGGGATATTTATTTCTACCGAAACGAATTATACAATTTAATAGTTCGTAATCCAATGGATGGAGATAGTATTGAAGGTTACCCGGTTTATCAAAAGGAAAATATGGAACGGGCATTTATTCAGGGGGTAGAATCTTCACTGATACTTGATCTCACTAAGGCATGGACATTTAATGGACATTTAACGTATACATATGGGCAGAATATTACGAAAAACGAACCTGTAAGAAGAATTCCACCGCTTTTTGGTCGATTTTCCACGTCGTATCGGTATAAGTATTTTTGGGTGAATGTTGAGTTCCTGGCAGCTTTAAAACAAACTCGCCTGGGACAAGGTGATATAGCCGACAATAGGATTCCTGATGGTGGAACTCCTGGTTGGGAGGTATTAAATTTTCATACGGGCTATACCTTCCGGTTTGTTTCTGTTAACCTGAGTCTTCAGAACATATTTAATGAAGACTACAGGTACCATGGTTCGGGTGTGAATGGATATGGAAGATCAGCGTTTCTTAGCCTTTCGGTTAATTTATAATTCGTGCTATTTATTCCAATCTCCAGTTTTCCTGCTCCTTACTTTCCCGGATCATATCTTCGGGATTATCAATATCTGGCCCTTCATTCAATTGTTTCCAGTCAAATTTTTCATCGTGTGGATCTAATGCTTTTTGTGGATCAAAAACACGTTCATCTACCGGAACAGCCAGGTATGGACTAAAATCAGGTTTATCAGTGAACATATCTCCCATATCGGAAGCTCCAGCGTCGTATTGATTTAAGTACGGTATTCCAAGTATGTTCCAGAATGTTTTGAAAATGCTCCCAAAACTCATATGCACCTGGCTCACATAATTCTTTTTGGCATAAGGTGAAATTAGCATTAAAATACTCCGGTGTGCATCAACATGATCAACCCCACCCTGGGCATCATCTTCGGTAATCACTATCATCATATTTTTCCAGTAAGGGGTATGCGACAAAAATTCTACAATTCGGCCAACAGCCAAATCGTTATCGGCTTCGTAGCTTTCGCGAAAGGGATAACCCGCTTCTGGTCTTTCGTCAGCACCGTGATCGTTTGGCAAAATCACAGTAAGCATTTGCGGCATAGTTTCTTTCCCTTCTCCCCATTTTTCTTCAAACTCTTTCTTAAACATATCTACCCTAAACTGATCGGGTATTGCCATGTTATAGGTAGGGTATTGAAAGGAGGTTCGGTTCAAAAGCGAAGCCGGTAGCGGAAAGTTGGCTACATGCTTAATCCCTCCATATTTGTATGTGTCCTGATAATCGGCTGGTTCGAACATTACCCCAAAACCAAAATTGAAAAAAGATTTGCGGTGCCTGGCCATATGGTCCCACATAGAACCAGCTTCGTTATAATCTTCGGGATAAATAGCCCCGGCTGAGCCATTTAATCCAAGGTTTCCCGGTGCATTTGAGATTTCTCTATATTCCCGGTTGCCTCCATAACTGGCCGGAGTTGTTGCTTCGACCCATTCGTTTGGATAAGTATTCACCAGCCATCGGTGACCATCAGCAGAAACATCCGAGTCGACATAAAAATTATCGCTGATACAATACTCCTTAGCCAATTTGAGATGGTTTGGCATAATGGTAGCATTCTCAATTTTTACAATTTTTTTACGATTTGTAAATGTCACATTAGCTCCATAACGCGCAAGAGTAGAATCTCCTTTGACATTTGTTTTCTGCCCAAATATCTCGTCGAAGGTTCGGTTTTCTTTCGAAATAAAAACAATGTGTTTTATCGGTGTTTCTTTTTGTCCAGGGAAAAGCGGAACCGGATTGGTTTTTCTCCAATCGAACTTCGAAGACTGCGTTGATTCCATTACAAAATTATTAGCGATTACCTGCCTGGACAGTTGTTGAAGTTGATCATCTGTTGGAATGTCCAAAATTTCAACGGTACCTTTCATCAAACTGCCAATATAACTCCCTTCCTGCCCAATACTATATTTTCTTCCTCCGTTAGGGCCACTGCCGTAACCTTTAGCATTTGTAACAATCAGTTTCTTTCCATCCGGGGTTACTTTCAATTTTGCAGGAAACCAGCCAACGGGGATATGACCAATTATTTTCAACGTTTTAACATCAATAACACCTATGGCATTAATTCCCGATTCTGCCACATAAACTCTCTTTTCGTCAGGAGATACAGCCAATCCAAAAGGAATTACTCCTCTTAATTTAGCCAGTTTTTCTTCCGGACAAAGTGTAATATGCTTCACTATCTTTTGATTGCGGCTGTTAAGTACGGTAATATTGTCGTTTGTACCATTGCTGATAAAAATATGCTTTTTAGCTGCTACTATTGAATTGGGGCTGGAACCACCTACCGCGGGAATACCTTCGACCATTTGGCCCACCAGAACCCCGGTTTTTATTTTTGCTATTACTTTTGGAGTATTAGGATTCTCTACATTAATACCCCAGACCGAAAACGATTTATCGGAATTAATAGGACCAAGACCAGGTATTTGCAATGAGTCATTTGAAGTACCGGTTTCCGATTCTTTCGTACCATAAGCAAATGCCGGTGAATCAAGAGTTCCCCTTTTCCATTCTCCATTCTTCTTACGTTTAATGTAATCGTACTGGTACATGCCCACATTGGCAACATAAACAGTTTTTTCGTCACGAGACAACGCAATGCCAAACGGATATCTTCCTACGGGCAGGTTCGAAATGACTTTTTGTAATTGCAAATCAATAATTATAAGTCGGAAACCAATCTGATCGACTGCAAATAATTTTTTCCCATCTTTACTCATCACCATATCGCCAATATAGCCATGGGTATAATCGGCACTGTCATTCATAGAACTGCAATCAATCGAGCCTTTAGCTGCTCCGGTAGCAATTTCGAATTTGTAAATTTTATTCTCTTGTCCACCCGCAACATAAACCAGTTGGTTATCGGGGGTAATTGCTAATCCCATAAACACCGAGGCCAAAATACCTTTATCTCCTTTTGGCGAAGGAGGTACCTGCTGAATTTCTGGCTTTGCTGAGTTGAGGTTGCGGAGGATCGTAATAGAAAGGGGACTTGTACCGGAATTGGCAGTCACTGCAATAGTTCCATCGTTACTAATTGCCAGTCCATATGGATGCGGAGCAACAATAATGCTTTTGCCTACAGGGGTTAGCAGGCGCCCATTCGGAATAACCGAGGTGCCTTTAACGTCAATTTCGGTATAGCGATTACCAGCCGGAGCACTTATGATGTATCCGTTGGTTTGTGCCAATAAAACAATAGGGAAACCAATTATTACAATTAAGGATAAGATATGCTTCATAATGGATAAATTTTATCGGAAGTAAAATATGAATTAGATGGTGAAATTAGGGAATTCGTATTAATTCAATAATAAGCATACTTTAATTTTATGCATTTAATTTATCAAACTTTCAGTAAATTTTTTCTTAGAAATGATTTGTTACTTTTTTGATGCAGCAATTTCAAAAAAAAGTCGTCCTTAAAAAAAGAACAACATTTTCAATTGACTTTAATTTTTAAACAAAAAATAACGATTATGAAAAGAATAAACATTTCTGGTATACCTGCATTTGCATTGTTGCTTTCGGTCATATTTACCTCCTGCGTTTCATCACAGAATTTTTTCCCTGTTAGAGGAACGGGTGCCTTGGTAGATAAAAACATTCATATATCCGATTTTCATGGAATTGATGTTTCAGGAGGATTTGATGTTACCTTAATCCAGGGAAATAATGAAGGTCTTGTATTAACCGCGCAAGAGAATTTATTTGAGCATATTACCGCAGAGGTGGAACAAGGGGTACTAAAGATTTATACCGACAAGAATATTATTGAATCGAAAGGGATGAAAGTTCAGATTTCCTTCAAAAATATAGATAAATTAAGTGTTTCTGGTGGTGGAGATGTGAAAGGCGAAACAACTATTGATGTTCCCAATTTAGCTGTTAACCTAAGCGGAGGCGGTGACATAAATACCGTGGTAAATATTTCGGATTTAAAATGCACTATCAGTGGTGGCGGCGATGCTAAAATTGATGGTACCATTAAGAATTATGGAATTGTAATTAGCGGAGGAGGAGACTTAAAATCGGAGGTTGCATCAAATTACCTGAATTGCACAATGTCGGGTGGTGGTGATTTTTATCTGAAAGGGAAAGAAAGAGGAAGCGAGGCAAAAATCAATCTTTCCGGTGGTGGCGATATGACGCTCGATCTTACAACTAATAACATTTCGTGTAGCGTTTCTGGTGGTGGCAATGCCTCGCTTACAGGTCAAGCTACCAACCTCGATGTAAGCCTTAATGGTGGTGGAGATTTAAATGCCGGGGGGATGGTAACCGATAAAACAATATTCCATGCCAATGGAGGTTCGGATATTCATGTGAACGCAACCAGGGAAATCGTTGGTCATATTTCAGGTGGTGGCGATGTTTATTATTCGGGAAATCCACCTATAGTGGATATTGATGCTAAGGGAGGCTCGGAAGTTCATAAGCAGTAGGTTGAAAACTAAATGGATAAAGCCGTCTTGGACGAAGCAAGGCTTATCTCTGTTCGACTTGCTGAACTATAAATAGTATAAAACAACCAGGTAGTGCTTTTACTATCCTATACATTACTTTCTTTGCGAACCTCTGCGATTCTTAGTGTAGCTCTGTGAAATAGTCTAAAAGCTATAACGCAAAGGTTCGCAAAGTTCTCGCAAAGGTATGCTAAAAACCTATTCTTAATTAACTATTACTGATTTAACTAGATGATTATAAATAATAAATGTGGAGCATAGCTTCCAAACTACACTTTTTTTGCTTGCAATAAAATTGAAGTGTTTTTTTGTTAGTTAGAATTTCCTAAAATCTGTCTGGCTGTTTCCAAACCGGTACCAAAGATTAGTTGTTGTGCTTTGCTATCGGTATGGTAACCACTTTTTTTGGTGGTGTACTGCCGGATAATAATAATTTCCACATCGTTCTCGTGACTGAATTCCTTTATAACATTTTCGGGAACTGAAACAGAATCGTAGCAGTTACTTAATCGCTTAGTAGAATCTTTTGCTACCAATACCGCATAGAAGTATGGATAGTCTTGTCCCTGCACATTGTTCATCGAAACCTGCGCATAAAGTCCCAAAAAATCCTCCGGTTGATCTTTAAATTTTATTTTCATCTTTAAATCGGCAGGAAGTTTTTGGTCTTTGCCGTTTACCAAGGTCAGGTAATTAACTTTATCCAGGGCAAGTTCAGCCTGAAATCCTTCCATAAGTTTAAGATACAGGTTAATCTTACTAATCAAAGCAGGGAGGGTTGTAATACGTTTAACGCCTGTAAACCAATGTGGATATATAAGCACAGAAAGATTGGCAACTAAAATGAGTATCCCTTTTTCGGAACTAAAAGGATTCATCGCAAATAGCAATACCAATACGACAAGCGATAATATAAACATCAGCACTCCCAACCCGCTGGTGATATCGAACGCGCTTACATCCCATTTTTTAATGCTTTTATTCAGATCTACAATTTTTTGAAGTTGCTCGGCATCGGTAGATACCCATTCCGATTCGGGGTGGTATTTATCGAGCTTTATGCGCTTATCGTACCCTTTAACAAGCAATAACAAATTTCCCGCTAATACCAGTAGAATTCCTGGTAATAACTGAAAGGCCATATACTGGAACACAAAACCTAATAAAATAGAAATCAGACTTACTGTAAGTCGTGTTTTATAGGGCAACGATTTCCAAAAGTGGAAGATTACGATTCCCTGCTCGTCTTGTGATAAAAGTAAACTGCTCATAGTATATTTTGAAGTTGAATAGACAATAATTCGCTGAAACCAATATTACGCCAGTAAAGCGGGCAACCACCGTTGCAGATGGCAAAGCTGTCGCAGTCCTGACAGATAGAATGCGCAAATGTTTTATTGCGAAAGAATTTAGCGTTTTTGCCTTGCCAAATTTCGGCGAAGGAAGATTTTTTAAGGTTTCCAACAGGCTGGTCGTAAGAAGCACAAGGTAAAATATCGCCATTCGGTGCAACCGAAATAAGACCATCGCAGGCAGCACATCCTTTGTTGCCTAAATCGTGGGTAATGGTATTAAAAATGCACATGGGGATTGGCGAGTACCACATAAATTCAACGTGTTGCTCAAGACTATTGGCTTGAATTTTCTCTATTATGGAACCAACCTCTCGATATTTTATTACCATGTCATCGTTAAAAATACTGCTGCCGGTAGGTATAACCAAATTCATGCTAAAGCGGTCGAGTTGCAACGTGTTTCGTACAAATTGGGGTAATCTCAGGCATTCTTCGGCATTAAGCTGATTGAGGGTAGTGTTGGTATGTACGTGGATTCCCAGATTCTTAAAGATAGAAACTGTTTTTACACTCTTCGCAAAAGCGCCATCGTGTTGTACAATTTTATCGTGCGTTTCAGCAGTAATTCCTTCTATACTAACCTGTACCGAATCTAATCCTGCATTTACTAGATTTTGGCCAAACGTTTCATCAATCTGAGTCCCATTAGTAATAAGATTTACCCGCATACCAAGGTCTTTTGCATACCGGATGCAATTCAGCAACAATTGAGGTTTTAATGTTGGCTCTCCTCCGGTAAAACTGATAGAAGGAACCCGAGCCTCGTTGTATATGGTTTTAATGATCGTTTTAAATTCGCTTTCGGAGAGTTCCTTGTCTGAACCGGCAGGATTGGTAGTACAATTGCAACCTGCATAGCAAAACTTACAGCGAAGGTTGCATTTATAGGTGAGAGCCAGCTCCGAGAGGACAGGTAACTTACTAAACTGCATGGTAAACGGACTTGTCTCAACTGCCGGATTTGAACTGAATTCATCCAGGTTTCCTTCGAGAAAGCTTTTAACGGCCAGCATAAACAACTCTATATCATGAGCCTTGTCTAATCCTGTTTTTTTTAAAAGTCCATCGATAGTTCCTCCTTCTAAAAGAAAATGAAGGATTTTGGCTCCGGTGGCATTGATTTTTGTTGCCTGGTTGGGGCGTTTAATGAGGATATTATCTTCGGTCCGCACAAAAATATAAGGCTTTACACGATTGATAAACTCATCAATCCATTCCAAATTAATTTTATTTTCCACTGAGCTTTCCATTAATGGGAACCTCCGCTGACGCATGCTGAGTGACAGGCTGAATGGCAAGCTGAATGACAGGCCGAGTGGCAGGCGGAATGGCAAGCCGAATGACAGGCATCGTGACAAACATTGATATTGTTCAGCACATCGTTCGACGGGTTGTAAAGGTGATCGGTTTTAACCGGTATATCGTATTCGTGCTCGTGGGGATTGGTATTGTAGTAATTGTAATGATAGTAGCTGTGATTCCCGTAATAGTAGTGGTACCATAACCAGTTACTGGCATTGCCTGCAAATTGTTGTCGTTGGTCTTCAGGAATGTTTTGGTCTTTCCATCGCCCATATTTCTCGCGGTAATGGGCTTTGGTAGCTTCAATATCGCAGTCCCAGGCTTTCTTCTGGATATTTTTAACAATTAGCTTCATCAGATCTTCGAGCTCCGATTGAGAAAATTCGCCATCGTCGGCGAGCGCATAATATAATTGCGCTTCGTATTCACTCAGGTTATTAATTTCGGGCGACCTGTTTACGCGGATTTTTAACGGTGATTTTGTAATTATTTCCATAAATCCTTCGTTTACCATGGCCGAAACCATTCCGCTGACAATGCTTTTAAATGGAATTTCGAGGTAAAATGCAATTTCGAGCGGAGAAAGATCTTTACAAATTTTCCCCTCAATATGATAATGCGAAAGATTCAATTTTGGAGGAGACCAGTCGAGATTATCCCAATTTACATCGTCCATACCGGCTTTGGCCGCTACCATCGATCGGTGCTTTCGGGTTACTACAAATAAAAAGAGCAATCCAACCAAAATTCCTCCCCCAATAAGCAGGTTTTTGTCATTCTTTAGTTCACTGAGGGTGAAAGTTCCATCCTGTTCATATAGTTCTGCGTTCGAAAATAGAAACAATTCACCAGGCATATAGAACTGGGTGCGCATATTGAATCGGCTCGTAGGATGATTCTTATGAAATACCAGCATTAGTTTTTCGCTATTACTTCGCTGGTAATCGATTAAAAATTTTTCGTTTACAAATTTCTCGGTTAGGATTATTTCTTTATCCATAAAGTATTCGCGAAGGTTTGCCAAACCCGCAGCAACATCAAAGGGGACAATAACTTTGAGGGTATAATGGTCCATCCCTTCATCATCCTCCCATTCCACAGGCGACCAGTTAAAAACGGTCAATAGTTTTCCGGCATCAGAGGTTGTATTGACCAAATAACCGGCTTCGTTAAAATTGGTATTAAAATAAAAAACATATGTTATAGTGCCCGACGGAATTCCAACACCATCGGCTAGCACAATGTCCCATTTATCATTCGTGACCTGCGATATTTCAAGTTTATACCTGGTACCGGCATCATCAACTGCATACGATTCGTCGTGGAACCCGGTAATATTCAATCGGGCATTTCCCGAAAAATAGAACCCGTGGAGGTCTCCTTCGGTAACACGATACTGAATAGTATAAGCCACCGTGGCTTCGCCCGATTTTTGAAGCTCTACCGTTGTCTCCACAAAATTGATTAATCCTTTGCCTGCAAAAAGATTGCAGGAACTTATGAGCAGAAGAAAAATAAAATATTTTCGCAT
Source organism: Bacteroidota bacterium (assembly GCA_020048915.1). Taxonomy (GTDB): domain Bacteria; phylum Bacteroidota; class Bacteroidia; order Bacteroidales; family JAAUTT01; genus JAAUTT01. The sequence continues at coordinate 50,366 of JAIFLU010000038.1, forward strand.
TCCAGTAAAGATTATGACCTGTTTATGATCGAAAATTATGAAAAATATCGAAAACAACTTATAACGAGTTAGTTATTTAGTTTTGTTCTAAATGGGAATCTAAACCCGATCTCTGGATATGATTTTTCTATTATTAAAAACATAATGTTTCTCATTAAAAATAAACTGCTTAAATTTAGTTCAGGTTATAAGAACCATATTTCCAAAATTTTATACTAAACCTGAAGAAAATGAATCGCCTGAAATTAGCTGGTATAACAATCTGTCTAAGCTTGATAATACATCATTCCCTTGTTGCCCAGCAGCGCCCATCGTTCCACTTTACAACTACTAAGAATTGGATAAATGACCCGAATGGATTGGTTTATTCCAATGGGGAATATCATTTGTTCTATCAATATAATCCTTTTGGGATTGGTTGGGGCCATATGAGTTGGGCACATGCTGTCAGTAAAGATCTGGTTCTTTGGGAACATTTACCGGTCGCAATAATGGAAGATACGGTGATGATTTTTTCGGGAAGTTGTGTGGTGGATAAGAATAATACCAGCGGGTTATTTAAAAAGGAAGGGGATCAAAATCTGGTGGCTATTTATACTGCACAGCATACGAATAAGGAAACTCAGGCAATTGCATACAGCGAAGATTTTGGAAGAACTTTCACCAAATATTCGGGTAATCCAGTTCTTGATTTGAATAAGAAAGATTTTCGGGATCCAAAGGTGTTTTGGTACGAAAAGCAAAAGAAATGGATCATGGTTGTTTCTTTGCCAACGGAATTTCAAGTAAGGTTTTATGGTTCGGCAAACCTGATGAAGTGGAATTTGCTTGGGGAATTTGGAAATCAGGGGAATATTGATAAAATTTGGGAGTGCCCCGATTTATTTGAGTTACCTATTATAGGAGAACCGGGGAAAACAAAATGGGTGTTATTGATCTCAGGAGCTCACCCAAAAAAGGATTTTGTTGGTATGCAATACTATATCGGCAATTTCGACGGAAATGCTTTCACCAACGATAATTTGGCGAATGAAGTTTTGTGGCTCGATTATGGGAAAGATTTTTATGCTGCCGTTACATACAATAATATTTCTGCAAGCGATGGCCGCAGGATTGCCATCGGTTGGATGAACAACTGGGCCTATGCCGGAAATATCCCGGCAACAGAGTGGCGGGGTTCCATGAATTTCCCAAGAGAATTAACACTCAAGAAGTTTCATGATGGATACAGGCTTATTCAACAACCAGTTGCTGAAATTAAGAAGCATAGAAAAGAAGAAATTCATATGCAGGATATTGATTTTCCTGGCGCAAATGCAACGCTTGTAACAACGTGGATTTCTGACAATAGCTACGAACTTGAAATTAAAATTGCCCTGAATAACGCCGAAGATGTTAGTTTACAAATTTTAAAGGGGAAACAGTGTTTTACAAGTGTTGGCTATAATAAAAAAGATGCCCGGATGTATGTTGATCGTCAAATGTCCGGTAATACAAGTTTTTCGCCACACTTTGCCTCTTTAGATAAAGCTCAGCTAAAGTGCATAAATGGTGTTGTTACCTTGCACATTTTGGTTGATAAAACGCTGGTAGAAGTATTTGGAAATGATGGTATTGCTGTTATAAGCAGTCAGGTATTTCCAAATGAAGAAAATTTGGGAATTCAATTATTTTCAAAGGGGGGCGAAGCCAGAATTATATCGTTTAACGGTTGGAAAATTGAATGAGAACACCTTTCCTGGCAGATAATTAATAAATTTGTGCATAAAGTCTTTTTCTATGGGATTTTCGTTCGATAATATATTGCTGATTGGTTCGTTGCTGGTGATTATTAGTGTGCTTGCCAGCAAATCGAACAAGTTTGGGATTCCTTCCATGCTATTATTTTTGGTTGTTGGGATGCTGGCAGGTTCGGATGGAATTGGGGGAATTTTCTTTTTCGATACCCATATCGCCAAGCTTATCGGAATAATTGCCCTTATCTTAATATTGTTCTCCGGGGGTATTGATACGCGGTATTCCGACATTAAACCAATTTTGTGGAGGGGAATTACCCTTTCGACCCTTGGGGTATTTCTTACTTCGACCATTGTAGGTGTGTTTGTAAGCTTAGTAACCGATTTAAGCATTTATGAGGGGTTATTGCTAGGGTCTATTATTTCATCAACCGATGCAGCTTCCGTATTTACCATATTACGGTCCAAGAACTCCGGGTTAAAAGGGAATATTCGTCCCTTACTGGAATTCGAAAGTGGGAGTAATGACCCAATGGCTTATTTTCTTACTATTTTATATATTTTTTTAATTCAACATCAGGGAGTATCTTTTATGGAGACAATTCCCCTGTTCTTTAAGCAATTTATTCTTGGTGGTGCATTTGGCATTTTTATGGGCTATGCTATTCATAGGATTTTTAATAAGATCAAACTGGATTTCGATGGTTTATATTCTGTGCTCTTGTTAGCCTTTGCACTTTTTACCTTTTCGTTTTCCGATTTTATCGGAGGCAACGGTTTTTTATCGGTTTATATCGCAGCCTGTATTCTCGGTAACAAGGATTTTGTTCACAAACGGAGTCTTACAAAACATTTTGACGGACAAGCCTGGTTAATGCAGATTATAATGTTTTTAACGCTCGGGCTACTAGTTTTCCCGAAACAATTGATGCCCTTAACGGGAATTGGAATATTGATAGCGGTTTTTATAATTTTTATTGCCAGGCCAATAGCGGTTTTTCTTTCGTTAAGTTTTTCGGATTTCAATATCCGTTCGAAACTTTTTATTTCATGGGTTGGTTTACGCGGTGCCGTACCGGTAATTCTGGCCCTCTATGCCTTAGATGCTGACCTTCCCAATTCCATGCTGATTTTTAACCTTGTATTTTTTATTTCGGCATTGTCGGTATTAATTCAGGGAACCACTATTCCCTTTGTTTCGAGGGTTCTCCATTTAACGGTTCCGGTAAGCATTCGTAAAAAATCTACCCTCGACATTGAATTGGCCAATAAAGTAAAATCTATTTTGGTTGAATTGGAGGTAAACGCCAGTTTTAAATGTGCCAACAAATCAATTATAGATATTACGTTGCCAAAAGGTATTCTAATTTCAATGATTTCAAGGGGGGAAAGTTATCTTCAGCCCGAGGGAAGCACTGTTATCCTTGTAGGAGATAAATTATCGATTCTGGCAGATTCAATTGATGCTTTGCAAGGTTTTTACAAAAGCATTGGGGTTGTTAAATAATATCCTTGCTAAATTCTAAATAGAGATAGCGATCATTGATTCAATTAAAAGAAAAAGTCCAGGGTCAAAACCCTGAGCTTTTACATTAGAACTTAATCCATCACAAATACTAACGTAGGATCTAAAGGATATCGTCCAAATTTTTCGCCATAAATAGCCAAACCCCCTGGGAGAGCCGAATCAACTTCCAGTCGGATTGTAATTGTTCTGTTTGGGGAATTGGCAATAAGCTGTGCCGGTATATTGGCATTTACTAAATAACCATAAGAACCGGCTTCGTTTAATTTATTGTTTTTGGGTTGGGAATACCACGACAGTATTCCACGGTGGTCGGCAGGATCGTCTTCAAGCACATAACTTCCCACAAATTCTCCGTTAACACGAATTCGAACATTGCTCGGAAACTTGGTTTCATCGGTCATTGGGTAAGAATTCGGGTTCAACCCATTATCAAATGTTCCTTTGCCGCGCATATAATCACCTGCCATGCTTTCGCTTTTCGGTTTGTCTTTTCCAAATAACTGCTTGGATGAGGCTTCGATTAATAACGAAACATAGTCGATATCGGTAAGATTGATGTATTCTGGAATGGTCACGTTGTATTCAAAAAAACCATAACCAGCTCCGTTTACTTTTAAGCCATCAAAAACATTCCATTGCTTTTGGCTCCATTCGGTCGAAGTAAAACTTGATGGGGCAAAACTTAACAGGTGTGTTTTCTTTTCGTTTAGGGAGAAGGGTTGACGGGCAATATTTTTTTCATCTTCGACCACAAAACTTATAAAATTATGGTGCAAGGGTTTCCCGGCAGCATCTTCGAGGGTAAGTCTTAATACAGCTAATCCAGAATGGGAGGGCATATTAACCGGTAATTTGGTTATTTCTTTAAACATCCAGGGTTGATAGGCTACATTCAGTTTAACAGTAGAATATTGTTCAAACCGGCCCAATTTGTCCCACCCTACCATCTCAGCCTTAAGGTAAACATTTCGACCATAGTTATGGTCGGTCATAAACGAGGCAATAAGCGGGAGAACAATTGTTTCACCCGGTTTGGCCTTTCGGCAAATTTCGCCGGGAGTGGAAATATACATGTCGCTGTGGAAATCGTTTATCGACATTCCCGGCACCAATTCTTCAAGACCGGTATATTTTCGGGTGCGGTCGAATTTAAAATATCCGTTCCATTCGTTTATTACATCGTGATGTTCGGTATACAGCCAGCCGCAAATTTTTGGGTGCATCCGCAGTTCATTCATCATCAAATGATAATCCCAACTCCAGTCTACATCGCCGGTACTTCCTTCGTATCCCCAAACATTACCACACTCGCTGTTCATCATGGGTTGGGTTCCCTGTTTGTTTCCTCCGATATAGTTCCAGGTAGAACCTTCGAATGTTTTTTCGGTGGCATTGTCGAGAAACTCTTTCCATTTATATCCCGGAAGATAGACGTGCCAGCTGTTTATGTCCGAAACGACATGATCGTAATTGCAAGCGGAGTTATCTTCGATTAACCGGGAAGGATCGAGTTGTTTGGCCAACCGATACATAGCTGCTACCCAGCTTTGGGTAGCTGGAAGATATTCACGTTTTTTTTCTTCTTTATTGGTGGTGGTAAATAATCCCCAGGTTTCGTTAAACAATACCCACGAAAAAATACTTGGATGGTTAAAATCGCGGTTTAACATCCCCCGCATTGCCACTTCCCATTCTTTTTGCTGCGCTTCTTCGGGTTCGCCCCATGAATTGGGAACGTCGGCCATGATAAGTAAACCGAGTTTGTCGGCCCAATAAAGTTTGCGGGGAACTTCCACTTTTATATGAATGCGGTTTCCGTTTAATCCGATTTGTTTGGAAAGGAGAATTTCGTTTCGCATAAATTCATCCGTAGGAAACGTATAAAAACCATCGGGATGATAGCTTTGATCCAGGGTAAGTTGCAGATAAATCGGTTTGTTGTTTAAGGATATGTAAGGGTAATTTACACCCGGAAGATTCATCACACTAATTTTTCGCATTCCGAAATAGGTAGTTACCTTATCGGTTTCCTTATTTTTATCTGTTAAAGATACATTCACGTCATACAAAAACGGATCGTCGAGGTTCCAGAGATGCATTTTTTCAATAGCGATCTGGAATGAAACTTCGGTAGCACCTTTCTTAACTTTTTGAAGAACTTCGGGTTTTGATTGATTTCCGTTTAAAAAATTAATCTTTAAATCTACATCTGCTGGGGCTGGGGCATTAAGGGTAGCTTTTACAAAAACCAACGATTTATCAATATCCGGTGTAAAATGAACAAATTTAAGCGAAGCTTGCCCACGGGCCTCCAAATAAACCGTTTGCCAAATTCCTTTGGCTTCACCATACCCTTGTTTCCCTTCGAGTTTATAGGGGAAAGGCGTATCGTCCACTTTAACAACGATGGTTTGGGTCTGCCCGGCTTTAAGGTAAGGCGTGAGTTCAAACTCAAAAGGAGTGTACCCTCCCTGATAAGTTCCAAGCTGCTGGCCATTTATCCAAACGGTAGTTTTCCAATCGCAGGCGCCAAATACTATATACACCTTTTTTCCATCCCAATTCGCAGGTACTTCAATTTTCCGGGCATACCAGGCAATGTCCGCTTCGTTAGCCACACCCGAAAGTTTCGAACCCCAAGGGAATGGAACCAGAATTTTTTTATTGAACGTTTCGGGATTGGAAAACCATTTTTCGGCTTCCCCGGCATTTTGCTTATCGAATTTGAAATCCCACCAACCGTTGAGGTTCACCCATTGTTCCCGCATAAAATCGGGACGGGGGTGTTCGGGTAATGGAATAGTTTCAGCATTCTGCCCAAAAGATTGGAATGTTAAACCGAGAATGAATGCTAAAGCAATGGTTGTTAGAAGTTTTTTCATCATTTTATAATTAGATATATGGTTGTCTTGAAACCAAACGGAATCAATGGCACTATACATTCCTGTTTTTGATTTTTTTATTCAATCAAAAACGATTATTGTATTAGGTTTGGTATAGACAAGTAAAAGTACGGAAAAGCATTCAATGAGCGTTAAATAATTAATGCCAATTCAAAAGTGTGATAGATGTGACACTTAGTTTTGAGAAATCTCAGATCCAAATCATTACAATACTTATAATCATTAGGATAAAAAGGGTGTAGCCCAGCATACGATTGGCTCTTTCCGACTTAAGGATCCGCGAAATTGTATCGCCGAGAAAAACCCATGAAATCATGCATGGAATACCTACCAAGGCAAACAATATAGCAAAAACAAAAACCTTTAGATGGATATTGGCATAGGTTGGCATAAACGCGCTTGCACCGCTTATTGCCATAATCCAGGCTTTGAAATTAATAAACTGCATTAAAAACCCTTTTCCGAATCCAATTTTCGCAGCATTATCTGAGGTAATTTCCGACCCTAATTTGCTGAGAACAAATGCCAGATACAGTAGCCAGGCCGATCCAAGTACTTTTAAGATTAATTCGGCCACAGGGTTTTGGGTAATAATTTCGGCAATTCCATAACCAGTTGCTAAAAGCATAACAAAAAAACCGGCCAAAATCCCAGCCATAAGCTTTCCCGAATCTTTAAATCCATAGTTTTTACCATATGAAAAAAGCAGAAAATTATTCGGACCCGGAGTAATGGAGGTCACAAAAGCAAAAATGAGGTATCCGGCAAGATTATAACCCAACATGCATTTTAAATGTTTGTTAAACTTTGAATAATTCTTTCTGTTGGTAAATATATGAATTCAACGGAAAATGAAAAGGTCAGAAAGCTTATCCATATGCAAATCAGCGGAAATTCATTCAAAATCTTGTATCTTTATACAAGTTCAATACAAGAGTGCAAAGCGGTGAATCATAAATTAAACCAGTTGGTAGGCTTATTAAACGAGAAGCTAAGACTTTTTTTAAGTATTAGTTTTGGAGTGTTTTTATTTATTCTTTTCTTTCAACCTTTTCCTTTAGATAATTTCGATTTTAACGACCGTTTGCTTATTGTTGCCGGATTTGGGGCAATTGTCTTTTTATTTATGTTCCTGATTCAGGTTTTCCTTCCCTGGATAACTGATACCAACTTAAAAAAGGAACAGGAGCCTGTTTTGCCTTCGTATTTTAGCAGCTTCATTATATTATCGCTAAGTGCAGTAGCTTTTACATTCTATTTGCGGTATGTAGGATTAGTACCTATCACCTTTTATATTGTATTTAAGATTATCTTGATTTGTCTTGCACCTGCTGTAGTATTAAGGGTCTATGATTCAAATAAGGAATTGGGACAGCAAAATGATCTGCTGCATGTTGAGAATAAAATACTGCAAAAACAGATTGAAAAATTCGAAGAAGGAATTTCAGTTAAAACTCTAGAGATTCTTTCGGACAATGCTACTGAAAAATTAACTTTTCAATCAGCCGAAATTGCATTTATTAAATCGGCTGATAACTACGTAGAAATTGTTTACAAGGATGGGGAAAATTTTAAAAAGAAATTGATACGAAATACCTTGAAGAATATCGAGCAGCAAACAAAACAGTTTTCAAATTTTGTTCGTTGCCATAGAACCTGCATTGTGAATATTCATTCAATTGAGAAGCTGCATAAAAGTTATAATAACCATTGGTTAATTATTAAGGGTTATCAGGAACAAATACCGGTTTCGCGTCAATACATGCTTAAGCTTAAAGAGTCTCTTTAATTGTTGGGGCGAATACCACCTGCCCTGAAAATCTGACATTCGTCCCCGAATAGTATGGTTTATCCCTAATTAAAACCTGTTAATCCCTTCTTTTTGACAGGAATATTTTATGGAAATACCTTTGTCCAAATTTATATTGGCAACAATGAATATCCTATTGCTATACCCGAAATATCCCGATACTTACTGGAGCTTTAAGCACGCATTAAAGTTTATTTCGAAAAAGGCGGTGAATATTCCGCTCGGGATTTTAACAGTGGCTGCTATGCTACCGGTTGAATGGAAAAAGAAATTTACTGATCTTAATGTTACTGATCTTAACGATAAGGATATCATTTGGGCCGATTTTGTTTTTATCAGTGCCATGTCGGTGCAAATGGAGTCGGTGAGCCAAATTATTGAACGATGCCGGTTGCTTAAAACTAAAATTGTTGCTGGTGGACCGCTGTTTACGGAAGAGTTTGAGCAATTCCCCGAAATTGACCACCTAGTTTTGAATGAAGCTGAAATTACATTGCCCCCGTTTATTGAAGACCTAAAGAACGGACACCCAAAAAAAATATATCAATCGGCTTTGTTTGCCGACATGGCCAAGACTCCACTTCCGGATTATTCGCTTATAAAACACCAAGAGTATGCCGGGGCAACCATTCAATACTCCCGTGGATGCCCTTTCGATTGCGAATTTTGCGACATTACCGCATTGTTTGGACGGCAAGTGCGTACAAAAACTTCGCCCCAAATTATTGCCGAATTAGACGAATTATTGAAAATAGGTTGGCGAGGCAGTGTCTTCTTTGTCGATGATAATTTTATCGGACATAAGCAAAAAATTAAGCACGATTTACTTCCAGCTATAATTCGTTGGATGGAAAAAAAGAACTATCCATTTACTTTTACAACCGAAGCCTCCATTAACCTTGCCGATGATGCGGATTTAATGGACAAAATGGCCAGGGCAGGTTTCCGAAAGGTATTTGTAGGCATTGAAACGCCCGACGAGAGTTGTTTAACCGAATGCAATAAACTTCAGAATAACAACCGTGACCTCATCGAATGTGTAAATGCAATTCAGCACTATGGTATGGAAGTGTCTGCTGGTTTTATTGTGGGTTTTGATAACGATTCATCCAATATTTTCGAGAGGCAGATAGATTTTATACAACGCAGCGGAATTATTACGGCCATGGTTGGTCTGCTTAATGCCCCGCGCCTTTCGAAGCTTTACCGCCGATTACAAACCGAAGGCAGAATTATCGACAATTTTACCGGCGATAATACCAATTACTCCATGAACTTTGTTCCGATAATGGATAAGGCCGAACTTCTTAAGGGTTACCAAAAAATTGTTCACGATATATACTCCAGTAAGTTTTATTATCAAAGGGTAAAACTATATTTAAAACAATATCGACCTCCACTGGGTACAAAAAAAATGCTTACCTTAAATGATCTTATAGCCTTATTGAAATCGGTAGTGTATATCGGCATTTTAAAACAAAACCGGAGATACTACTGGTACCTGGTACTTTGGAGTATTTTTAACAAGCCGAAGGCATTTCCAATGGCGGTTACTTATAGCATTTACGGATATCATTTCCGGGCAATATTTAAGAATGTAAATTGATTCAAATACGTTAAAAATTAAGATATGATAAAAGATAAAATAAAATTTTCTGCTCAGGTGAAACCGGAGTTTATTAATGAATTAAGGGAAGAGGTGAAAATTTTTCTGGAAACAAATCGCCTTTCAAAATATGGGAATGCCCAAATGGTTGTAAAAACCATTTTTATGCTTTTGGTATATATGGGACCTTATTTTCTGATGCTCTCGGGAGTGGTTAGTTCCGTTCCGGGAGTATTGCTATGCTGGGTTATTATGGGAATTGGCATGGCAGGTGTTGGCATGGGAGTGATGCACGATGCCAACCATGGTACTTTTGCTAAAAACCGATCGGTAAATTCGTTTTTTACCAAATCGTTATATCTCCTTGGGGGATTTCCTCCTACCTGGCAACATCAGCATAATACACTTCATCATGGTTTTACGAATGTCGAAGGACACGACGAAGATATCGGAGGTATTGCAATACTTCGGTTTTCACCACACCGTCCGCTCTATAAAATTCATAGGTTTCAATATTTATATGCCTGGTTTTTTTATGGTTTGATGACCATATCATGGTCCACTATAAAGGATTTTGGACAATTACGTCTGTTCAAAGCATCGGGAGCAACGTTAGCAAATAATACTACCTATCGTCAATTATATATGCGCATGATTTTCGGGAAAATTTTCTACTACATAATTTTTATGGTAATTCCATTATTCGTGCTGACTGTCCCCTGGTATTGGGTGGTGCTGTCCTTTTTGGCAATGCATTTTATTTGTGGGGTAATTTTGGGTGCAATTTTTCAAACAGCTCATGTGGTAACTTCATCGGCTTATCCTTTGCCCGACGAAAACGGAAATATTGAAAATAGCTGGGCGATACACCAACTGCAAACTACTTCGGACTATTCTCCTAACAACCCGATTTTTTCGTGGCTGATAGGAGGTTTAAATTATCAGGTAGAACATCATCTATTCCCAAATATCAGTCACATTCATTACCATAAGATTGCGCCTATCGTGAGGGAGAAAGCCGAGAAGTTTGGGTTGCCTTATCATGTACATCCCTCATTTTATTTAGCGGTGGGCAATCATGTAAAAATGCTTAAAAATTTGGGGAGACAGGTTATACGTCCAACAGGGCTTTGACTTCAATCGGCCTGATAATTTATCGTCCATGATTTATCGTATTTCGACTCCGCTCAATATCACAAATCATGGGTGTATGACAAAATTCCCTCTTTGAAAAATTAACCACGAAGTGGTTGAATGTGAATAGCCCTGAGTGATCCCGATAGCCATCGGGATCACTCAGGGGGTAAAGGAAAGGTCGGTTTTGCAACCCTGCAAAGGGTTGAATATGAGAAATGAACAAATTCAACCCTTTGCAGGGTTGTTGTATATTATCGCTGTTTCACCCCGGATGGAATCCGGGGCTATTGACATTAAATCCTTTCAGGATTTCAAAAAACATTTTATAATTGAAAAACTGAAATTATCCATTTGGGATTTTTGTCAAACACCTCAAATCATGAACATTTTAGATATTATCTGTATTTCCGGAGTTTTCTGAGTATAATGGCTGTTGGTTATTTAGCATTCTATTTCTTCTTCTTTGATGCCTTTGCACGACTATTAAAATCCAGGGCTAGATTAATCCAGTAATCAAAATCTTTTTTGGTTCTCATACCGCTGTCATCAATTAATACATAACCTTTCATAGGCCGTTTGGTAAAATCCATGGTGCGGCAACCTGTTTTCTCCACTTCATCGTTGTGACGGTCGGGGTCGATACGACACATCAAATCGTCTTTTATTATGCCAACACACATTTTACCATTGTACATAAAGACTAATCCACCCATCATTTCTTTCTCTTCCAGGTTCTCCAAAACCGAAAGGGTTTCACGCACCCGGTTTGCTAATTGTTCATTATAAGCCATGGCATTATTTAATTTAACGTTTTTCCCATCCAGATATGCTTATAAAATAACGCTTTCCGCAGCGTTTTATCTGTTTGTAAGTATCTTTCCAAAAATACCTTATGTTCTTTCAGATTAACCAAGGCATCGTCATTTGTCCAATCTAATTCTATGATGGCAGTAACCATGGAAGAATTTGGATGCTTTATCTCCCTGAGTTTGAATTTTGAATTATTGAAAAAATATTCTGCCGAATCAATCATTTGCGTTATTAATTTATCGGGCATTTCGGGTGTAAATTGTTGATTTCGATATTCCACAAACCTGTTAAACTGCTTTATTCCCTCATTATACAATTTTTCTGATTCGAAGTATTGCTCCATAACCATTTTGTTTGTGAAATAGTCAATTTTCTTTTTAACATCATTCAACCGTTCCAGAATAATCATGTTTATTACTCCATTACCCTCGATCCTTTTGGCGCATGATACCCATTTTTCTATTTCAGTATCGTGTTCGAATTTATATAAAGTATCTCTGTAATTAAAATAAGGTTTGATTTTGTTAATTGAGTCTTTCCCCTGATAAAAATCGCGAGTGGTAAGCGGGTAATTTAAGAACTGCCATAAGGGATCAAATGGCATGTGTGTTTTGATGAATTCTTCGGGCTTCGTTTTGAAATAAAGGTTATTCAGTTTCTTAATATATTTTGCATTTCTAATATTACCCGATCCCCAAGTTGGATCGAAAAGATACCAGGCGGAATCGATGTTTGCTGCACACCATGCATGAGAATTGCTGTCGATAGTTCCATTTTGTTTGCTTAATCCTGAGATCACATACGATTTTATCCCTACCTGGTTGGCAATGGCTGTAAAAAGTTCCGCATAATTTGTACAGACTCCTTTTTTTGTTTTCAAAACTATATCAACTGCTTCGCGTGAGTCTTTGAAATATATAAAAGAATATTCATTTTCAAGATCGTAAAGAATGTTGTTTGCAATCCAAACGAATATGGCTCTTGCTTTATTTCCCTGATTTGTAAAAGACGCATTTATATAACCCGCTATTCCTTCAGTTGAATGGGTTAAGGAATCGGGAATCAGCAGCATAATTTTATTTATTCTCTGGTAATCACAGGTATTTTGAGCGTTCATACCGGAAAATAAACCAATTAGGATAATTGATGCCAAGAATTTCATAATAAACCAAATTTCAAAATCACATTATTGTCCAGAAATAAACTTGTTGGTGCTTTCTTACTGTAATATTAAGCATTTTATATGGCTAAAATTCAATTCTGTTTTTAAATTACATTTTGTAATAATTTATTGCTTCGACCAAATGCGCAGGTTCAAATTTAAATCGTCCACTAAACCTGCATAAAGCATTATTGGCTCATAACTTTGCATCAGGAAATTAATATCCATAAATGACTCAAATAATGCCGGTTCGAATAAATTTTTAGAACTGGGAATTGTGCAGTATAGCCGGTTTCCAATAAACGAAAATGCTATTTCGACCTTTAATTTTTTTTTGTAGTCCAGAATTCGCTGCATAAAACTGGTAGTTAAAATGTACCGCGATTCAACCTGATCGTCGCTCAGAACAATAAATTCGCGTTCGAATTCCGGATCTTCCAGCTTGACATTGAACGAGCTTCCTAATACTTTAAACCGTAGCTTGCGAAAAAATGAAGTGGTTTTTTCGGGGAAAATAAAGGTTTTCGAACTAAAATACTTGTTAAATGTGGCAGATATAAATATTCCCTCGAACATAACCGAAGTAGGGCCGTAGGAGTATACCTGCGATTCGCAGAACATTATTTCAACATCGCCAATTTTAAAACTCATAAAGTCTTCCCCATCCACCTTGCTAACCTCATGGGGGAATAAGAAACTTTTATCAAAAACCGATTTTGAAATTCTCTGATTTGGAATGTACTTAAATTCGGTATTGACAAAACCGATTAGTATAGGTAATATCCTGGTTTTATATTTCAGTTTTAAAGCCCGGTTGGTTTTTCCGAGATGTTCGAAAGCAAAAGCTTCGAAAAAGATAATTGTAAGTAGTACTATAGCGCAATACAGAGGTTTGCCAAGTATCAGACTTACCAAAAAGAAAGGACTTAAAAAAATAACGAGGTATTGAATTTTTTTGAACTTCCTTATCCTCCCGATTCTATAATCCTCCAATGGTTGAAGCAATACTTTAAGTTCCGTTTCGAAATATTGTTGAAATCCTGCTTTTAGCCGCATCAGCTCCTGAATAAGTCTTTTGCGCTAATATTCTGCCGCTCCTGCTCTTTTGTTTCCAATACGTTCATAGGACTGAATTTAAAAATATCGGCCAAAATGCTTGCAGGAAATGTTTGTATGGCATTATTATAATCGGTTACGGTGGAATTGAAAAACCTTCTTGAAGCGGAGATTTGCTCTTCGGTTTCGTTCCAGGAAGACTGTAGTTTAAGAAAATTCTGGCTTGCTTTTAAATCGGGGTAGTTTTCAACAGTGACCATAATTCTGTCGAGTTGCCGGGAGATGTCGTTATGCAATCCTATCCTTGCTTCGTTTGACAAATTCTCGGTTAATCCCGCCCTTAATTTTGTTATATCCGAGAGCGTGGAAGCTTCATGAATCGTATATTGTTTTACCGTCTCTATTAAATTCGGCAGTAAGTCGTATCTTTTTTTAAGCATGGCATCTACTGAACCAAATGCGTTGTCTGTTTCGTTTCTTTTCCGGATGATGTTATTATACAACAGTATAACATATAGTACTATAATGACGAGTAAAACTGTAATTAGAAATCCATTCATTGGGCAAAAATTTTAGTTGGGTTAGTAGTATGATTCTATTTTATTTCGATTATACGTTCTTCCACATTCACAATTTCTTCGCTCGATACTTCTTTGGTTTCGACGCTATAAACCGGCCATCCGGAGGGTCCGTGAATCCAGGTCCCCGAGCGGGTTTCGTTTACAATTGGTTTCATGTCTTCTTTGGCCAGCGGAGGAACACCTAATGTTGCAGCCGATTTTTTCAGATATTCGTACGTTGCATCCGTTAATTGCTGCGAATTTATGGTTTGCCACATTCGGAATAATGCGTTATCATCCTCCGTATCTATCTCATCCAGCATTACGGTTACATCTCCGTCAAAAGGTTCTCCCCCTAATAAATTCGCATATTTTAACTGTCCGCTTAGTTCTTCGCCTAATTTATATTTCCCCCCATGAAAGGAGTAAAATTGCTGAATATCTTTAATTGCAGCGGCTTCAATTGCTTCTTTTGATGCAAACATCCCGGCCACTTGCTTTACGATATCATCAATTTTAGGAACATCTTTAAACTCTTTCTTTAGTTTGGCCGCAGCTTTCTTAATAATTTCATTCACTTCTTTCCAGTTTACAACTTCAACAAACGCCCCCATTTCGGTAGTTTTTATAACCACTTTGCAATCTTCGGCAATCGATGCAAGCCGTTGGGTGAGTTTGTTATCCGAATCAATTTTAAAATTTTTGTAATACCACTCAATGGTATAAGAGGTAGCTGTTGAATCGGTAATGGTAATATTTAAATCGTACGTATACATTTCGCGCGAGGTAGTATCTGAATCTTTTATTTTATATTTCTCCAAAGAGACGCTATAGAGCTGTTTTTCATGATTGTCCCAATATCCAATAACCTGAACGGTGGAATCCTCCATGTTTATCTGGCCAAAAACACTCTTAGCAATCAGAAGAAATAAACCAAGAACTACTGATATTTTCATATTCTACAAATTATTAGCATGATGTATTTTATAACGAAAAATTGAAAGAGTCAACTGACTTTGCACGTCAATTCCATATGTATATTCGTTATATAAGTAATCCGAACGCTTTGTTTTTAAATCAAGGGTATTAATTTTTTTGTAAGATTATAAAAATATGCCGATTTAAAAAGGCTGGCAGGAAATAAAAAATACTGCCGAGGGTTGCCACCTAAATAATTTAGGATACGCGTTAAAACCATACATCGGCATTTTCCATTAACTATCAATCCGAATTGGTTTATTTGTCAAATGTTATAGCCCCTTTTCAATGGGTTGGGGTTAGTTGGCTGAGAGTTGGAACGCATCACAACCGCAGGCCAACTTAATGTAAGCTAATTGTCACATTGAGCGGAGTCGAAATGTGTTCATGGGCACTCAATACAAACGCGCGCCTGCTTCATGGAAGTTAATTGTCACATTGAGCGGAGTCGAAATGTTTGCATGGACACACGTTACAAACGCGCACCTACTTCATCGAATTCCCCTTAATACGTCAATCCAAATCCATAGGGATAAAGCGGATTTTTCGAATCGTGCGGTACATCTTCTTTTTGATTCAGAACGGCCTCCATCGACGAGGGCAACTCAAACGGCAGTTTACCTCCGGGTTTGAACTTTCCAAAAATCAGGTCGAGGATAATTTCGTTTGCACTGCTGAAATCGGCAATTACTGCTTTGCTGCCGGCATTTATCTCGGGAAATACCGCCGGTCTCTCTAAATTGATAACGGTAACCGTAGGTTTCGACTGGATCAATTTCAATAATTTGGCCTTTTCACCTTCGGGGAAATCGAGTGGGCCCTGATGAAACACCCGTTCTAGCAGGTATTTTGTGACAGGCTTATGGGGGGTGGTCAGTTTTAAAATGATTACTTCGGCCTCTTTTGGATTGGAAACGGTGTTGGGATATTTTTGGACATCGATGTCGGTAAACCCGTGCAGGTAAATTTTTACACCGGGTTTCAGCGGTAAAATTTTGTTTTCGTTTTTCAATAAAACCAACGAACGTTGCTGCGACTCGCGCCCTTTCTCCATAAATTCTTTATTTCCGAATAGGGTGGCATTTTCTTTTTCGAGGTAAGGATTATCGAACAAGCCCAGGCGGAATTTTTCTTTCAATATTCTTCGAACCGAGGCATTGATCCGCTCTTCGCTTATCTTCCCCGCTTTGACCAATTGCACCACCATGGCTGGCATTGCTTCCCCGCCAAACATATCGCATCCGGCATCGATAATTTTGGCGACCCGCTCTTCGGCAGTCAACTTTTCGACCCCGTGTGCCGAAGCCGGTTTCAACGTTACTCCCAACACCCGTAAATCGGAAACCAGTGCCCAATCGGTGCAAACAATCCCATCGAAATGATATTTTTCGCGCAACATGCCGGTGATGATTTGCTTGTTATACCCAAAACCCACATCCTCGGCAGTTTGACCCACTGGAATGCCATAGTAGGGCATTATTTGAGCGGCATTCGCAGCAAAAACTCCTTTTTCGAACGGGATGAGGTGGTAGTTGAAATTATTACCGGGATAGGCTTGCCGGCCGGGAGGAAAATGTGCATCAAGCCCTTTTTCCTGCGGACCGCCTCCGGCAAAATGCTTGGCCATGCACTCCACGCTTGTGTTATTTATGGTATCGCCCTGAAATCCTAAGATATAGGCTTTGGTAAGTTGGGCGGCAAGTTCGGCATCTTCGCCAAAGGTTCCGTTTATGCGTGCCCAGCGGGGTTCGGTTGCCAAATCGGCCATAGGCGACAGGGCCAGGCGAATGCCCACAGCTATATATTCCTGGCGTGCAATATCGCCAAAAGTGCGCATCAATACGGTATCGCCAATGGCAGCAAATCCCAGCGGGGAGCACCATTGCGAATAGAACGGCGTGTATATACTTGCTCCGGGAGCATCGGGTACGCCATGCCGGGGATCGGTGGCGATGGTGACCGGAATTCCCAACCGTGTGCGTTCTGCCAGTTTTTGAATGGCATTGTTCCAGGCAATCATCGTCTTGGGCGAAGGCGATTGCATAATATTGAAATGGTTCATCTTCTTAAGGGCTACCATAGACGATGCCGACTCCAAAAACAATGAAAAAGGAGTTTTTAACGACGTTTTTTCGGACAGGGAACCATCGGAATTCATGGCGATCATGGTAATAAACATTAGCCCTGCCTTTTCGTCGAGGGTAAGCTGGCGGGTTAAATCTTCCACACGGCTGGCAATGCTGGCAGCGCTGTTTTCGTATACATCGAGCTTTCCGTTTTTGTTTAAATCGCGGAATGTATGCCCATCTACCGTGAGAACAGGCGCTACGGCTCCCAATAATTTCATATTCGCCTTCGATTCGCGCAACGATTTGATGTTGACATAGCCATAACCGATTAATAGAACCAGCAAAATGCCCCCCAGGAGGTAGCCTAAAAACTTGAAGATTTTTTTCATGTGCTTAGAAAGTGTTTAATTTTAACACAGCTTCTTAATTATGAATAGTAATAGATAGTAAGGAAGGCATATAACAAAGAGGAACTAATTTATGTTGTTTTTTTTGAAAAGGCACAAAGACCATGGAGGGAAAATCGCCAGCGATTTTTAAAACTCTTTGCCCTTTGTGCTTTCTCACTACCTTAAACTCGGTAAATAGCAATAATTTTCAATGAACAGAATTTACGTTAAGATCGAAACATGTTTCTCCGTGTTA
>JAIFLU010000165.1 GCA_020048915.1 Bacteroidota bacterium
ACAATCGGACATATATTTTTGTTTGCTGTTTTTAAAATTCGAAGCAAAGCTGCTGCATACTTTCGCCAGTATACTCCTATAATAAAAATAGAATTATTGTTGAAATCATTATCAATTTCAATCAACTAAGCACATAAATTGTATTTTTAACGTTCGTTTTTCCAATTAACTAGCTATGCTTAGAATTTCCATCGTATTTATTGCCCTTAGCCTTCTTATAGCAACAGAAATTAATGCTCAAAAATATAATTTCAAAAATTTTTCGGTTAACGATGGATTAACACAATCGGAAATATACAGTATTTGTGAAGATAGTAGAGGTAATCTCTGGTTTGGATCGCTTGGAGGAGGAATTATAAGGTTTGATGGCTATACCTTTGCCAGTTACCGCGAAGAAGATGGATTGGTAAACAACTTTGTTCATGCAATTTACGAAGATTCAAAAGGGAATTTATGGATTGGTACAGAAGGTGGAGTTTGTGTTTTCGATGGTAAATCTTTTAAATATTTAGATAGCCCAACTGGTCCGGGTAAAAGATTGATCAAATCAATTCTTGAAGATAAGTCCAAAAATCTCTGGTTTGGGACTGACAATTATGGTTTGTATAAATACAAAAACAATCGTTTTGAACACTTTACATCGAAAACCGGCTTACCTGATAATACGATCAATTGTTTATTCCTGGATAAGGATAAGTCTATTTGGATTGGAACAAACAAAGGTGCCAGCAACTATAAAAACAACCAGTTTACGAATTTCACCAGGGACGATGGACTAATTGCCAATAACATCCGGGGGATTTGCGGGGATAAGACCGGAAACCTTTGGTTCGTATCAAATGGTTCAGGTGTTAGCAGGTTTAAAGATGCTGTTTTTTCAAATTTTTCAGAGCAGTCGGGGTTATGTAACAATACAGTTTATTCTGTATTGGCCGATAGCAAAGGTCGGATCTGGTTTGGAACGGCTAATGGCGTAAGCATGTTCGATGGCTTTAAGTTTCGAAATTATTTCGACACAAATGGCTTAGCTAGCAATGTAGTGCTCTGTATAACAGAAGATTCATCACATGACATATGGTTTGGTACTTCAGGTGGAGGTGTTAGTCGTCTGGATAATGCACGTTTTGTGCATTTCACTGAAACGGAAAAAATGGGGCGTCAGGTGTATTCTGTTATTCAGGCATCGAATGGAAAAATGATTTTTGCTACCTCTGCTGGCGGACTAACATTGTTTGATGGAGCTAACTATTCGATGTTAAAAGGAAACGGCGATTTTACAACTTCGAAAGTAAAAGCGCTTTTTTATGATCGGGATAGCAGCTTATGGATTGGCACGTTGGACGATGGTGCGTATAAATTTAACACAGATGGGTTTCGTCATTATTCCCTAACCGATAGTCTGGTTAGCAATAGCATTAATGGATTTGCAACCGATACATCAAGAAATTTGTGGTTTTCGAGTCCGGATAGCGGAGTTTGTGTTCTTACTAAAACCAGTGGTTTTAAATATTACACCGATAAAAACGGTCTATTAAGCAATAGTATCAATTCAATGGTGTCCGACTCAAAAGGTGCTGTTTGGGTTGGAACCGATAAAGGATTAACAAGAATATCCATCTATGGCATAGATTCAATATTTACTGATATTTCAAGCTACACAAGAAAAAACGGACTGACTAGTACCTCAATCCGCTCAATAGCTTTCGATAAATTAGGAAACATTTTTGTGGGCTCAGCAGGAGGGGGGATTTTTGTAATGAAGGGAAACGAATTTATCTGTATTGACAAAAACAATGGACTGAGTTCAAATAATATT
The DNA here is from genome assembly GCA_020048915.1 of Bacteroidota bacterium. Taxonomy (GTDB): domain Bacteria; phylum Bacteroidota; class Bacteroidia; order Bacteroidales; family JAAUTT01; genus JAAUTT01. The sequence continues at coordinate 1,817 of JAIFLU010000165.1, forward strand.
TACGCTTTGATATTTGACAACGATAACAATTTATGGGTTGGGACGGAACAAGGAATAGACAGGTTAACCTTTGACGAAAATTTTAACCTGTCAGAATGCCGGCACTTTGGCAAAAACGAAGGATTCTCGGGAATAGAAGTTTACCGTAATGCATGTTTTAGAGATAACCTGGGACGTATCTGGTTTGGAACAGTGAATGGGGCAACTGTTTATGATCCAAAGGAAGATATTCCTTATAGAACAGCCCCTCAGACACATATTACCGGAATAAAGCTATTTTATGACAATATTGAAAAAACAAAATATGCAGATAGTGTCGGTCAGTGGTATCCTGTTCCTCATTCACTCATATTGCCTCATAATCAAAATAGTTTGACTTTTAGTTTTGTGGGTATTTATCAGCGCAATCCCGGAGCTGTTCGTTACAAATGGAAGCTGGAGGGCTTGAATAGTGAATGGTCTCCTCCTCTTACTCAGCACGAAGTAAATTATTCGAACCTTTCACCGGGAACTTATACCTTTAAAGTACTCTCTTGTAACGAATACAATGTATGGAATACCGAACCGGTTTCTTTTAAATTCAAAATATTGTCGCCCTTTTGGAAACAATGGTGGTTTGTGCTTCTGTTAGCTTCAATTTTTGTAGGTATTGTGTGGTATTTATTTCACTCCCGTCTGGAGAAAGTTAAAGAAAAGAGCCGCATTGAAAAGGAAAAACTGGAGATGGAAAAAAGTATAATAGAATTGGAGCAAGAAGCTTCCCGCCTGCAAATGAATCCTCACTTTATTTTCAATTCGTTAAACTCTATCCAGGGTTTTATTTCGATCAACGATGCCTTTCAGGCAAAGCGGTATTTGTCTAAATTTGCCCGTTTGATGCGCCTTATCCTCGAAAATGCCCGCGAAAAGTTTATCCCCCTCCAAAACGAAATAGAAATGCTTGAGAATTACTTGGATTTGGAACGACTCAGCAAGAATGATAAATTTGATTTCAAAATCACGGTGAAGCCAACAATTGATGCGGGAATGATCGAAATACCCCCTATGATGATTCAACCTTTTGTTGAAAATGCCATCCTACATGGAATTAAGTATAAAGAAAGCCAGGGAAATATTGATATTAATTTCGATCTGCATGGATCGAGACTTATTTGCGAAGTAATAGACAACGGTATTGGCCGACAAAAAGCAGCAGAAATTAAGGCGAAAACTAACACTAGTCACAAATCGACAGGGATGCTGGTAACACAAAAACGATTAGAGCAGCTTCAAAACCTGGCTAATATGCCTGCCGGATTCGAAATAATCGATTTAAAAGACAAACAAAGCAATGCTTTGGGAACAAAAGTAATTATTACAATACCGGTAGAGAATTGAAACAATTTTTTATCAACCTCTAAATTATTTCCTGTTTTAGGGATTTAAGTAATTTAAGCTATTAAGAATACCATGCATAAAGCCATCATTATTGACGACAACGACAATTCGAGGGTAACATTGGCTCACGACTTGCAACAATATTGTCCGCAAATCCAAATCATTGGAGAAGCCAACAGCGTAAAAACTGGTATTGTAGCTATTTTAGAAAAAAAACCAGATGTGGTTTTCCTCGACATTGAGCTTGGCGATGGACTTGGTTTCGATATTTTAGAAGCAATCAGCACCATCGATTTCCAGATTATATTTACTACCGGCCTGGATTCGTATGGCATAAAAGCAATAAAATTCAGTGCGCTGGATTATTTGCTCAAACCAATTGATCCGGATGAGTTAGTGAAAGCAGTGAGCAAACTCGACAAAAACATTAAAAAGGATTCCATCAAGAATAATATAAGCCTATTGCTTGATAATCTCCGGGATATTCGCCCCGGAAATAAACGCATAGCACTCAGCAGCGCAGATAAAGTGCATATGGTAAATATCAACGACATTATCCGCTGCGAATCGCAAGGCAGTTACACTATTTTCTTTCTTAAGAGCAAGGAACAAATTGTAGTGACTAAAAACCTTAAAGAATACGAAACCCTGCTCGAAGAATACTCGTTTGTGCGGGTCCACCACTCCCATCTGATCAATTTTGCCTATTTAAAAGAGTATGTTAAAAAAGAGGGTGGCTATGCAGTAATGACAGATAATTCGCAAGTACCCGTTTCGTTCCGAAAGAAAAATAATTTGCTGGATATGATTGGAGATGGATAATTTCTCGCCTTTCTAAATCCTAAACGTTGATCACCTCATTCAAAGTATAGGAATCCCGAGGGTAAACTCACTTACTAAAAAGGTGAATGAATTGTCCTTAGAGGTAAACTCATTACCTGAAATTTTATCCGACCCTTTAGAGTAACATCTTGTCCGCACAAGAACACAATGTTTATTTGCGAAAAATACACTTATTCCCCCCAACCAACACTTATTAGAAAAAGCCATACACTTATGGTTTAGCTCAAAATTCCTTTTGTGGGTGCGGTATTTTCACAGCATAATTAAACCAAACAGGAGGAAACACCATGAAAAATTTACTTTCAAAAATCAGCATCACTTTTATTTTATTGTTTGTGTGCGCCAATACCTTTCGAGCTCAGGAAAACACAGAAAACAAAACACTATCACCCTATTTCTTTGTACAGAGCGAAAATTCTGAAACCGATCGGCTCCCTTTGAAAAACACCTATGCCGATGTGAACCTTGTTGGCGTTATTGCCGATGTAACCGTTCATCAGGTTTATAAAAACGAAGGCGAAAATCCACTCGAAGCCATTTATACCTTTCCGGCATCGACCAATGCAGCCGTTTACGCTATGGAAATGAAAATTGGCAACCGCATTATCAAAGCAAAAATCGAGGAGAAACAAAAAGCCCGTAACGATTACGAACAGGCTAAATCGGAAGGAAAACGCACATCGTTGCTGGAACAGGATCGTCCCAATGTATTTCAAATGAACGTGGCGAACATTATGCCCGGCGATGAAATTGAAGTCACTATGAAATATACTGAAATGTTGATTCCCGAATGTGGCATTTACAAATTTGTTTATCCTACCGTTGTTGGGCCGCGTTATTCGGGCGAAAGTACCCGCAATCCATCGAACCAGTTTGTAAACACTCCTTACGGTAAAGAAGGCGAAGCTCCTTTCTATAATTTCAATATCTATGTAAATCTTTCGGCGGGGATGCCCATTCAAAGCATAAACAGCACTTCTCATAAAATTGCAGTGGCTTATCCACAAGCCGGTATTGCTACTATTGCATTAGATAAATCCGAAACAAAAGGCGGAAACCGCGATTTTATCCTCGACTATCAGCTTGCCGGCGATAAAATTGAATCGGGTCTAATGCTTTACCAGCACAACGACGAAAACTTCTTTTTATTAACCATTCAACCTCCCAAAAGAATTGTGAAAGAAGAAATTCCTTCCCGCGAATATATTTTTATTGTTGATGTTTCGGGCTCTATGCATGGATTCCCCATTTCAGTTTCTAAAAATCTAATCCGCAACCTCATTGTAAACCTTCGCCCAACCGACAAATTTAACATGGTAGTATTTGCCGGAACATCAGGAACAATGGCGCAGGAATCGGTAGCAGCCACTCTCGAAAACGTAGATAAAGCATGCAAATACCTCGACAGCCAAACCGGCTCAGGTGGTACTAACCTGCTTTCGGCACTTAAAAACGCACTTTCTCTTCCTAAAACCGACCAAACTATTTCGCGTTCGTTTGTAATTATTACCGATGGATACGTGGATATTGAAAAGGAAGCATTCGATTTAATCAAAAACAACAATGGCAATGCCAACCTGTTCGCCTTTGGAATTGGGAGCAGTGTAAACCGCTATTTAATTGAAGGAATGGCTCACGCCGGACTAGGAGAACCTTTTATTGTAACCAACGAAGCGGAAGCCAATGCCGAAGCCATTAAGTTCCGTAAATACATCAACAACCCTGTATTGACTAATGTTAAGAAAAGTGTTTCGGGCTTTGATGCCTACGATGTAGAACCTGTTTCTATCCCCGATGTATTTTCGGAACGTCCTGTAATTGTTTATGGAAAATATAAAGGCGAAGCCAAAGGAAACATCACCATCAAAGGTGCAGCCGGCAATAAAAACTACTCAAAAACATTTAATGTAAACGAAGTAAAACCCTCGGCATCCAATGCAGCTATCCGTTACCTATGGGCACGTAAGAAAATTCAGATGCTGGACGATTACAATAATATAAGTTCTGACGAAAACACAATTCAGGAAGTTACCAACCTGGGATTGAAATATAACCTTTTAACTGCCTATACTTCGTTTATTGCCATTGAAGAAGAAGTTATCGCAAATAAAGACGGACTTACCACCGTAAAACAGCCATTACCATTGCCCGAAGGCGTTTCGAATTCGGCCGTAGGTTTTGAAATGGAAGTGGACGGAGAAGATGCATCATTCACATCCTACAAAGAAATAATCGTTGAATCGGTAAAATCGACAACTTTAAAGGAACAAATCCTAAAGGACATTGAAACAAACTTTATTGACCAACTGATTACTTGCCTTGCTGCATCCAATGAATCCATAGAGGCAATAAAAATTACGGTGAATGCTTCTGGCAAAATAATCGTTGTAGCAATTGATGGAGAACAAATTTCGGACGAATTGAAGGAAGCTATCACTTTATGCATCAGTAAATGGAGTTTCAGCTCCTTAAAAATGGTAAGCAACTGGAGTTTTCAGATTAAGTTTTAAATCGGATTTATTGAAGCGTAGTCTCTTAACTAAACTTAGCCTGAGGTTAAAAAGTCAACTAAAAAAACTCATTAAAATATTCTTCGATGAAACGCACATCCCTCCTTCTGTTTTGGTTTTCTTCCGCTCTCATTGCACTGATGCTTCTGGTATCGTGCAATGACCGGAAGGGAAACCCTTCTTCAACCAATAAAATAGAGAAAATGCAAATTGGCGCAGCAATTGCCGATTTAGCTCAAATTGACACATCCCAAAGGGAAAGCATTACCTTTATTTTAGGCGAAGATAAAGATCCCCGAAACCCTTATTACACCGAAGCTACCAAGTATTATCAGAATAACATTTCAGGCAAAACAACCTATCTGGAAATAAAATGCAGATCGTTGGCTGAAATAAGAAATTACCTTGCAAAACATGCTCCAGCCAATAAAATGCCCTGGGGATTAATCAATCTGGTGTCGCATGGCGACCAATGGTTAGGCTTAAGCGTAAAGGTAGTTCCTGACTCTAAACGAGCTACTTTAGCCCGTTTGCAGGAATATGTCATCAACGGCACATTCAGCCCTTTATCCGATAGCATTATTGACCAACAATCTGAAATCGCTATACATGCCTGCGGTATTGGAAACAATCCCGAATTAATTAAAACGCTCGGAATGGTTTTTCAATCAATCAGTTTTATCCCTGAAATCAGGGCTACTCGTCTATTCGAATTCTATTCAACGGATGTGAATATGGACGGCGAATACGAAAGTCGCCAATACATGACCCAAGCCTGGATGATATCGTTCAAAAAAGGAGAACAACCTGGGAATATTGCCATTTGCAATATGTTTCATGAGAAATATCAGATCGACCAAATTGAATGGCAGGATGCATTAAACCGCGAACATTCAAGATTTGGCGGGGATACTTACTCCTACTCGTTCGATATTCCTGTCAACCTTGTTATAAACATTTCAAGCAATGATTCGATGCCCGATTTAAGCACCACCGACAAAAAGCTCCAATGGATCAACCAACAATCCGAAATCCAAAATAATCTCCAAACTATTCAAATCCCGGCTGAAAAGTTCAGTTGGACCCTGAAAAGTGGTTTTGCAAACAACAAAGCAGGAAAGCGCACTCCGGCCATTATGGTAAAAGGATTTTGCACCATGCTTTGCGTTTTAAAACCTTTATTGGATAATAATATTTCAAAAGGAGATATAGCGAAACCATTGGCACCGGCTAAAACTGATAGTGTATATTACTATACGCTCAAAGGAAAAAATATTTTAGAAAACCAGTATGCTCAGAATTAAGCAGAGTTTCGCAAAGAAGGCGCAAAGAAACGCTGAGATTTAAAATTCAGATAAAACATAATCGCCATGGAAATTTCTACTTCAAAAATCAAGAAGTACCTAAAAATATTCTGGATTGTCCTCCTCACACCTATCGCAGCAATAACAATTCTTTTAGCCTGTATAAGCTTTGGATGGTTTGGATACATGCCCAAACTAGAAGAGTTAGATAATCCCGAGCGTAACCAGGCTACTGAAGTATATTCGGCCGATGGCAAACTTCTTGGAAGCTTTTTTATCGAAAACCGTAACAACACAGAATATACAGAGCTATCGCCATATCTTGTAAACGCACTTGTTGCTCGCGAAGACCATCGTTTTTATGACCATTCGGGTGTAGATTTTTGGGGATTAACCCGCGTATTATTTAAAACTGTAATTATCGGGAAAAGAACCGAAGGAGGAGGTTCTACTATTACGCAACAATTGGCCAAGACTCTCTTTCCTAGAGATATGGAGGAATTTAACGAAAGCTATTTTAATATTATTATTACCAAATTCAAAGAATGGATTATTGCCATAAGGTTGGAACGTAAATACACCAAAGAAGAAATTATCACGATGTACCTTAATTCCGTGGCATTCAGCAGCGATGTTTATGGAATCAAAACAGCTTCCAGGGTTTATTTCAACAAACTCCCCAAGGATTTAAAGATGGAAGAAGCCGCAATGCTGGTGGGTATCCTCAAAGGAATTACCTTATACAATCCCACCCGAAACCCACTTCGGGCTTTTAACCGGCGCAACAGTGTTTTACGGAAAATGTATGAGCATCACTATTTATCGCAACCACAGTACGATTCGCTGAAATTTATACCCATATGCCTGAATTACAAACCACAATCCTATAAATCGGGACTCGCCACCTACATGCGCGAATACTTAAGATATATCATGACCCGGCAACAACCCGATCGCAGCAACTACGCTTCGAAGGATGCTTATGAAAACGATTCCCGATTATGGGCAGACGATCCGCTCTACGGCTGGTGCAATAAAAACATAAAATCCGATGGCTCAAAGTACAACCTTTATAAAGATGGACTAAAAATTTACACCACCATTGATTCGCGCATGCAGCGGTATGCTGAGGAAGCATTAACCGGCCATTTATCGAAAACGCTGCAGCCAGGATTTTTTAAATCGAAAAAAGGGAAAAAGAATGCTCCGTTTGCCAATAACTTTTCCGATGACTTTATCCACACACGCTTGGAGGCAGCTATGAGGCAATCCGACCGATACAGAAGCTTAAAAAATAATGGATATTCAGAAAAAGAAATCGAGGGAAATTTTCACCAAAAGACAGAGTTGTCGCTATTCACCTGGAATAGAGTTCGTGACACAGTTCTTTCACCATGGGATTCTATCCGATATGCCAAGTTTTACTTGCGAGCAAGTTTCTTGGCTGTCGATCCTGTAAATGGATATATAAAAGCATATGTAGGTGGACCCGATATCCGTTATTTTAAATACGATGGGGTTATGAAGCAAAAACGACAGGTTGGTTCTACCATAAAGCCATTTTTTTATACCGCCGCATTAGATAATGGTTTTAAGCCATGCGATAAAATTTTAAATTCGCAGGTAACCTTCACTCTTCCAAATGGAAAGTTATACACTCCTCAAAACGATGAGTCGACCGAATACGACAACGAAATGGTAACACTTAGCTGGGGACTGGCTCATTCGGTTAACTATGTGGTGGCTGGGCTTTTTCAGCAATTAAAGTACGATCCGGTGGCTGATCTGCTTCGGAAACTGGGCATTAAGAGTGATATTCCAAATGTACCTTCCATCTGTCTGGGCACTCCGGAGTTTACCATGGCCGAATTGGTGGGGGCATATACGGTATTCCCCGGAAAGGGCATTCACACTCAACCTATGGTTGTTTCACGAATTGAGGATAAGCATGGAAATATGATTTCGGCAATTTCTACTCAAAAGAGTGAAGTGATAAGCCAGCAAACAGCCTACAGTATGACTCAAATGCTCAGAGAAGTAGTGACTAGCGGCACCGGCAGACGCATTCAAACTGTTTATGGGTTAAGAAACGAAATCGGCGGCAAAACTGGTACAACTCAAAATCAATCCGATGGCTGGTTTGTTGGCATCACCCCCAATTTAGTTGCTGCCGCCTGGGTGGGAGGAGATGAGCCTTCCATACATTTCGATTACATGAGTGAAGGTCAGGGTGCATCGATGGCACTTCCTATTTATGCATTATTTTTGAAAAAAGTATATGCAGATAAATCAATACTTATGAAAA
>JAIFLU010000124.1 GCA_020048915.1 Bacteroidota bacterium
ACTTGATTCAAAAATTATTGTATTTTTACTTTTCTAATCAAAATCGCTATGATTAATAAAGTAACCCTGATTGGTCATGTTGGCCGCGACCCGGAAATCCGCCATCTCGACAATAACGTAACTGTAGCTCGTTTTAGCGTTGCTACCAGCGAATCGTACAAAAATAAAAATGGAGAAAAGGTAACCAATACCGAATGGCATAACATTGTACTTTGGCGAGGATTAGCAGACATTGCCGAAAAAATTGTTAAAAAAGGTGCTTTAATATATATTGAAGGAAAATTGAGATCAAACACATGGGATGATAAAGACGGAAATAAAAGAACTACCGTAGAGATTTATGGTGAAAATTTTCAGCTTTTGGGCCGTCCCTCCGAAAACTCCGGTTCTGGATCAGGATCAGGCTCCTCTGAGAACCATGCATCTCATGACCAATCGGCTCCCCATGAACAAAATAGTGCTATTCCCGATTTGTCGCCCACTGACGACTTGCCTTTTTGATTGTTGAACCAAACCTAACCCATTGGAAACCGAGTACTTTTTAAATTCACATGCTGCTTTAATAATTCTATCAACCGTTCCTTCAAACATCCTATTTACTGCCGGTATTTCTGTTTTATTATTATTACTGGCCACCCTTATCGCAGGTGTTGAAGTTTCTGTTTTAGCCCTTAGCCCCTCTGCAATAGATAACATTGAAGCACAAAATAACCACAATAGCAAAACAATAACTGGCTTTTGCAAAGATCCCGAAAGACTTCATTTAACAGTATCAATAGCTACTACTTTTATATATGTAGCATTATTTTTACTAAATATTCCGCTATTTCATTATCTCTTTATAACTCTAGGCTTAAACGTATTATCTTTAATTATCATTGCATTCCTTTTTGCACTTATCCTTTTAGTGTTTTCCGAACTTTTACCACGACTGTTCTTTAGTATAGCCGAAACGTATCTTAATTGGGCTGCTATTCCTGTAAAAGTTGTGGAGGTTATATTGTCGCCAGTTACCCTTGTTATTCTCGAGATCACAAATGAATACAGCAAGCGATATTTAGGAAGCAAGCACCATATCTCGATTCAGGATATTTCGGAAGCGCTTGAGTTAACCACTGACTCTTTATCGAGCGAAGGAGATATTCTCAAAGGCCTTGTAAATTTCGGTAATATCGATGTTCAAAAAATATTACGCCCACGCATTGATGTAGTAGCTGTTGAAAAAGATATTGACTCGGGAGAACTTTTTAATGTAGTAATTGAATCGGGCTATTCCCGTATTCCGGTTTTTGCAGAAACTTTCGACAATATTGTCGGGATCCTATATGTAAAAGACCTTCTCCCTCACTTAAAAGAATTTGATCATTTCGACTGGAAAACCCTTATTCGCGAGCCATATTTTGTCCCGGAAACCAAAAAAGTAAAAGAACTATTAAGTGAATTTCAGTCGAAAAAAATTCATATGGCGGTTATTATCGACGAATATGGGGGTACAACCGGAATTGTAACCCTGGAAGATATTTTAGAAGAAATTGTTGGCGAAATTGGCGATGAATCAGATGAAGATGAGCAAACCTTCACCCAATTGGACGAAAATACCTATATCTTTGAAGGAGTTACCCTTCTGAGCGACTTTTATTCCATTACAAATTGCGACGATACTATTTTCGATAAAGTAAGAGGAGAAGCTGACACGCTTGCAGGACTTATTTTGGAATTGAAAGGTGAAATTCCCGACAACGGCGATAAAATAGCTTTTAAACCATTCGAATTTATTGTGGAACTGGTAGACAATCAGCGCATAAAGCAGGTGAGAGTAATTATTAAGAATGAAGAAGAACCCGATATTGATTAAACATGAAAACTATTTTACCTGCCCTAATAATTCTTTTTCTGGTAATATCCTGCAAACAAACTTTTACTCCAAAGCCCCGGGGATATCATCGCACTGATTTTCCTGCTAAAGAGTATCAGAAGTTTGACAGCACCTGCCCTTTCACCTTCGAATATCCTAAGTATGGAAAAATACAACGCGACATGGACCCCAATGCAGAACCTTGCTGGATTAATATCGCTTTTCCTGAATTTAAGGCCAAAATACATCTTAGCTATAAAACTATTGCAGGTTCTGCTGTCCAATTTATGGAAGATTCTCGCACACTCGCCTATAAACACGCTATTAAGGCCGATGCCATTGACGAATTGCTTGTTGATGAACCTCAACGGAAAGTTTATGGCATCATTTACGATATTCGTGGCAATGCTGCTTCTTCAATACAGTTTTATTTAACCGATAGCGTTCGCCACTTTCTGCGCGGTTCACTCTATTTTGAAGCACATCCTAATAAGGATTCCCTGGCCCCGGCTATCGATTTCTTCAGAAAAGACATGGAAAAACTAATAAATACAGTTCGATGGAAATAATATAGATACTGACAATAAGTTCTTAACATAAAAAAAACTATCCAAATTAATAACTGACTCAAAACCAATTTTTACATTTATAACTAACCATGAACACCCATTTTTTCTCGCACTATTGGAAATCGGTAATCCGAAATGCTGCATGGCGCCGCAACATATTAACCAAGATTGTTTTCGGCATTCTGGTTTTGTACCTTATCATGCTATTTGTCTATATTGGAATTTCGCTCGATAAAATATTACTTAAAAAAGGAGGAAACCCGATTGACACTTTCAACTCCTTTCTGATCTGGTATTTTGTATTTGATTTGCTCATGCGTTCTATGATGCAGTCTTTACCAGTAATCCAGGTAATTCCCTACTTAAGGTTTAAATTCCGAAAAGTTACTGTTATTCATTATCTGCTTCTTAAAAGCCTTTGGAGTATTTTCAACTTTTTACCATGGCTGATTATTATTCCGTTTTGCGTTCGCATTCTGCCATCGGCAGGTCATTCCAGCATATTTTATATAATTGGGATTGGTACTATAATACTTATAAACAATTTCCTGGCCCTCTATTTTCAATATATTTCTCAGAAAAATTTCATTCTGTCACTAATCCCAATTGGCATTGTGGCTTTATGCTTTGGTATCCATAATTTGACAGGCCAAATTGCTCCAATCTCAACTATGCTTGGCAATGGGTTGGTAAATGGCAACATTTTCCTTCTAGCTGGCTTATTAGTTTTACTGGCTGGTGCTTATCAGTTAAACCGCAAACTTCTGCATAACGGTTTCTATCTGGATGAAGTAAAAACTAAAAAAGCGAACGACGACCGTTTTGCAAGGCTTCCCGGCATGCATATTTTCGACAGGCTCGGCTTGGTTGGTAAATACATGGCCCTGGAAGCGAATATGCTTTTCCGCAATAAACGCCCCCGCCAAGGATTTTTTATGCTCCCCATTTTCTGGGCATACATTGTATTTATTATGCTGAAAGATGGAGATAAATTAACTTCGGGAGCTATGGGTGTTTATTTTCTTTCGATAGTGATTGGGATTGGCTCCATTATTTACGGACAGTTCTTATTTAGCTGGGAAAGCTCCTATTTTGATGGAATTTATGCCCGAAAAAACGATATCCACAAATATGTATTGGCCAAATATTACCTGATGGGGTTACTGGTCTTGATTAGCAGTATTCCATTATATTTTATTCTGGTAATCTTTGCGCATGTTAGCCCTTTATTAATGCTTTCCCTCACGCTATTTGTTTTAGGACCTATCCATTTTATTGTATTTTTTATGGGAACATATAACGATGCACGAGTGGACTTAGGAATGGGCCAATTTTTTAATTACCAGGGAGTAAAAGGGAAACACTTTTTGGTTTCGTTTGCGTTTTTTCTTATCCCATTTTTATTATTTCTCCTGCTTAAATACCTCATTGGCGAAACAGGAGCCCTTTGGTCGTTATCGGTCATAGGACTGCTTTTTTCTGCTACCCATAAATATTGGCTAAAAACTGTTGTTATTAAGAACTTTAATGCCCGAAAATACAAGAACCTTGAAGGATACCGTAAATTAACCGCTTAAAATAAATGTCATGATTACAGTTAACAACCTCGGAAAAGAATATAACCAGCGTATTGTTTTAGATATTGAAAAATTAGAAATCAATCAGGGTGAAATATTTGGCCTTGTTGGAAATAATGGCGCAGGGAAAACTACTTTTTTTCGCTTATTACTCGATTTAATAAGAGCGAATAGGGGCAATATCGAGTCGGATGGCCATATTATTTCTCAATCGGAATTGTGGAAAGATTACACATCATCCTACCTTGATGAGTCATTCCTGATCGGTTTTCTTACACCCATGGAATATTTTTATTTCATTGGTGAGACCTATGGATTTTCAAAAATCGATACCGACAATAAACTCTTAGCCTATAAAAACTTCCTGACCGGCGAAATTTTTGGTGAAAAACGCAAGTATATCCGCGACTTTTCAAAGGGCAACAAGCAAAAAATCGGTATTGTATCGTCGTTAATAACCGATCCAAAAGTATTGGTGCTCGATGAGCCATTTGACGGTCTTGACCCCACATCTCAAATCGTTCTGAAACGATTACTGGTAAAGCTAAACGAGCAAGCCGGAACAACCATTTTAATTTCAAGCCACGATTTGAACCATGTTACCGAAATATGCCCCCGCATTGTGTTGCTCGAAAAAGGAAAAGTGCTCCGCGACATATCAAATAACCCAAATACCCTCGCAGAACTAGAACAATATTTTGCACCGGAAAAAGTAGTGGAATAATTACATCCACTTTATTAAAATCAATGCAAACTGTTATGATTCTTTGAGAACAGCAAAATTCACTTTTGCTTTTGCCGACGATTCTTAATAAATTTGATCGGTTTCGTTAGGCCTAACTTTAGTGGATATTTTTATGTCGGATACAGAATTATACTATAAACTTAAAGAAGCATATACCGGAAATAATCTCAATAATATTACAGCCAATATTATTGACCTATATAAAACCAAACAATTTAGCAGCATTCGTCAGATCTCCAAAATAGTTTCGGAGTTTGTGGATGTGAATGATAAAAACATAAGCAAATGCTTTTCAAAGCTGGTAATGACATACCATCCCGATAAGGAAGTGTTTTACAACAACGAAATAGATCGGTTATTTCACAGCCACAATTTCGAAAGGTTGAACCAATATGCACATATATTTATTATCGGCGATCTCGAAAACCTGCCAATATCTGCAGAAGACCTGGAAGATATAGATTATTCCCCGGAGTATGTTTGGGATTATGAAAAAGATGGGGTCGAATATTCCTCCGAAACAGAGGAAGACGAAAACGAAGATATTGATTATGATCAGGTCGATTACTTCTCAGAAGAAATGTCGTTTTTCAACGCGGTTAAACGAAAAGTATACGGTTCTGCACGGGTTGATCTTCCAACATACTACCTGGAAGATTTTGAGGACATAGAAATGGCCGAATACGAAATTGACAGTCTTGAAGGGGTCGAATATTGCATTCATGTTACGCAGTTGGATTTATCGAAAAACCAGATTACGGATCTGTCAAACCTTTGGACATTGCAAAAACTGGAAGAATTATACCTTGCCGATAATCAAATTGGAGATATCGATGCTCTCGCAAATCTCTTAAATTTGAAAGTAATAGACCTCTCCAATAATTTTATTGACGATATTACTCCATTATTTGAACTCGAAAACTTGGAATATGTGAATCTGGCGGGGAATAAAATTCCAAAAAGTCAGCTTGAAACACTCAAAAAAATGGGACCGGTAGTAGTTACCTAAAATGATGCTCGCTAAATTTTAGAAATATATTTCCGCAACAATAGCATCAAACCTTACACCTTTTGAAATTAGCAAATCGCGCATCTCAACCACCATTTCGGCACTTCCGCAAAGGTAATAAGTTGCTCCAGCAGGTAACTCCACCAAACTCTTAATATAATCGGTTACCCTGCCATTAAAAGTATTGGGCATTTTATCACCCGAACAGCAGGGAATATAATTGTTACCCAGGCTAGCAGCAAGTTCCTCCGAAAAGAGAAAGAATTCTTTTTGCCTTGCACCATGAAGTAAAGTGATGTCCTCGCAACTACCTGACCGAAACATGGAATAAAAAGGGGCAATACCAGTACCGATTGCAATCCACCAAGCCGAAGCAGACTTACAAATAAAATTCCCGAAAGGCTCCGAAACTTCTATAGAATCGCCCTTTTTTAAAGTCTTAAGCGCATTTGTTAGCAGCCCTTCCGGTTTTAAATCATAAATTATCCTGACAATTGGCTCGTCCATCCCGCTGGCAATGCTATACATACGAGGCGGAATGGAAGCATCGGATGTTAACTTTATAACCTGTCCAGGGATAAAATCAAATTTCCGATCGAATATCAACGAAAATATTCCCGGCGCTATTAAGCTATTTTCTACTATTTCTATTTTTCTCATGAGTAGATTTTCTAACAATTAAAAGTCCTTCTTGTTTGCCTTTCGCCCGAAAAACTTTATTTTTGAACCTTCCTACTTAAAACTTATAACTTAACTAAAAATGAAACGAATCTACTTTACCATTCTATTTACATTGCTTTTTGGTTCCGGGTTAACTTTCGCCCAAAACTACGATGTGCAATCGCCCGACAAACATTTGAAAATAAGTATCAGTGTGAAAGAAAAGATTACCTATGCCGTATCGCTTGATGGAAAGGAAATTATGACCCCTTCGGCACTTTCAATGAATGTTAACGACAATATAGTGTTAGGTTTCCAGGCTAAAGTAAAAAAAATGGAAAAAAGAACAGTGGATGAATTAATTCAACCTGTTGTTCAAACTAAATGCAAGGAAATCAGAAACAACTTCAATGAACTAACATTGGTATTTAATGGCAATTATTCTGTCGTTTTCAGGGCATTTAACGATGGAGTGGCTTACCAGTTTGTTACTTCGTTTAAAGAAGACATAAAAGTGAATAGTGAGGAGGTAAATTATAATTTCGCTGGAAATTTTTCTGTTTTCTTCCCACAGGAAGATGGATTTCAAAGTCATAACGAGCGTATTTATAAATATTATGCGCTAAAAGAAATTGGAACTGACAAGCTGGCTAGCACTCCTGCCTTAGTAGATACTAAAAACGGTATAAAGATAGCTATCTCCGAATCGGAACTGGAAGATTACGCCGGTATGTGGCTGAAAGGAACCGGTTCGAATTCTCTGACCGCTACCTTCCCAGGATATCCGTTGGAAGTGGAACAGCAACGTGACCGCGATGTAATTGTCAAAAAACATGCTGATTACATTGCCATAACCGATGGAAAACGCAGTTTCCCCTGGAGGTTAATGGCGATTACACGGAACGATGGAGAGCTAATAACTAATCAGTTGGTATATTTACTTTCGAAAACAAAACAATTTGAAGATGTATCGTGGATTAAACCTGGCAAAGTTGCCTGGGACTGGTGGAATTTCAACAACATCTATAATGTTGATTTCCGCGCAGGTGTAAATACCGAAACCTATAAGTATTTTATTGATTTTGCTGCAAAAAACGGATTGGAATATATTATTCTTGATGAAGGCTGGTATAAGCTGGGAAACCTGTTGGATATTGTGCCGGAAATAAATATGGAAGAAATTTGCGCCTACGGGAAACAAAAAAATGTGGGTATTATCCTTTGGGTTGTATGGAAAACATTAGACGATCAATTATTGCCCGCTTTAGATCAGTTTGAGAAATGGGGGGTGAAAGGTATCAAAGTAGACTTTATGGCTCGCGACGACCAATGGATGGTTAATTATTACTACCGGATAGCTAAAGAAGCGGCAAAACGTAAAATGCTGGTCGACTTTCACGGTGCATTCAAACCTTCGGGCATAAACCGGGCATATCCAAATATGATTACCAGCGAAGGGGTAAAAGGTCTTGAAAACAATAAGTGGGGAAATGATATCACTCCGGAACACGATGTAACTATTCCATTTATCCGTATGTGGGCCGGCCCTATGGACTATACTCCAGGCGCTATGATAAATGCCTCTAAGTCCGACTTCCGACCTGTATTTAATACCCCTGTGAGTCAGGGAACCCGTTGTCACCAGTTAGCCATGTATGTGGTTTATGAAAGTCCTGTTCAAATGCTATCAGACAATCCAACCCATTATAACCGGGAACAGGAGTGTTTGGCATTTTTGTCAAAAGTACCATCGATTTGGGACCAAACCATTCCATTATCCGCTAAAGTTGGAGATTATATTGCTGTTGCCCGCAAAAAATGCGCCGAATGGTACATTGGAGCCATGACCGATTGGGACCCTCGTGAAATGACAATCGACTTTTCGTTCCTTGACGCAAATAAAGCATATACAGCCGAAATTTACCAGGATGGAGCCAATGCCGATCGAAATGCGAACGATTACAAAAAAGTAACCAGAACGGTTACTAAAAACGATAAATTAACAATAAAACTTGCTCCGGGCGGAGGCTGGGCTGCCAGGGTATATTAACGATTTCGAAAATAAAAAAGAAACGATTGATAATTGGCTATCCTATTGTTTTCAATTGTCAATCGTTTCATATTTCCAACTTCACTCTTTCTTAAAATTCCCGTTACCCAACTATGAATTATACTTTTTGGCACAATTTTTTAAAAAAGGATGAAATGGAAAGGGAATTAGAACAAAGAATTCCTGAAATATTATCCGCCATCTCCTTTAATACTCATCAAAAATTGAAGTATGAACTAACCGAAGGCGGTGTAATCCTTTTTCAGGGTGATTCAATTACGGACAAAGATAGAGACTGGAATTCAGTTAAATATAGCAGTCCACAAAACCTGGGTAGTGGATATGCTTTTCTAGCTTCTGAAATTTTGCTGAAAAATTACCCGGAAAAAAAACTTAAAATATTTAATAAAGGTATTAGCGGAGATAAGGTTTACCAACTCTTCAATCGCTGGGAGACAGATTGTTTTGCAATAAAACCTGACATCCTAAGTATATTGATAGGAGTAAACGATTTTGGGCACACACTAAATTCGGTTAATAAATACAAAGGCTCAGTGGCTATTTTCGAAAACGACTTTCGAAAATTATTAAATCTTACATTAGAACGGCTACCTCAAATAAAGCTAATTATTGGTGAGCCTTTTGGCTTAAAGGGATTGAAGTATATCACCGATGACTGGTATCCCGAGTTTGACAAATACAGAGCAGCCTCACTAAAAATTGCCGAAGAATTTAATACCCTGTTTATTCCATATCAGGAAATTATGGACGAAGCTCAAAAAATAGCCCCTGCCTCGCTTTGGAGTGAAGATGGAGTTCACCCTACTTTTAACGGACATAAATTAATGGCGCAGGCATGGCTTAAGGCCTCTCAATTATTATAAAATCTACTATTTAAAATTATAGAATTGATTTTTGCATTTTACAAACTCCTTTAATAACTCAGGAGATTCTTCCAAAACATTGCCAATAACAATAATATCAGCCCCGGCAGTATAAGCATCGGTTGCTTGCTGAGGAGTTCTTATTCCTCCTCCAACAATAAGTGGAATTGAAATGTTTTTTTTTACAGCAGTAATTAAATCTTTGTTTACCGGACTATCTGCCCCACTGCCCCCTTCGAGATAAATCAGTTTTAAACCAAGCATTTCAGCAGCCATCGCTGTTGACACAACTATATCGGTTTTCGAAGCCGGAATAGCGGTTGTATTGCTGATATATTCAACAGACGTTTTGGTACCAGTGCCAACCAGAATGTATCCGGTAGGAATAACCTCCATACCACTTTTTCGCAAAAAGGGAGCTGCCAATACATGGTTTCCGATAAGATAATCGGGGTTTCGGCCACTAATTAAACTAATCAGTAAAATACCATCGGCTTGGTCGCACACTTGCAAAAGGTTTCCCGGAAACAAAAAAACGGGAATCGATGTAGTTTCTTTAATTAGAGAAATTGATTCGTTTAATGATTTAGACACCAGACTCCCACCAATTATAATAACATCTGGGGGATTTTGATTAACAATCTTTAATGTCCCAAGCAAAGAATCATCATCATGCTTATCAGGATCAATCAACATGATCAGCATTTTTGACTGGTTATAACGGGACAATAAAGTTGGATAAAGCATAATATTATTTGATACAAAAAACAATTACATAATTAT
>JAIFLU010000268.1 GCA_020048915.1 Bacteroidota bacterium
GATATCAGAAAAGCATATAACCCAGTTCGGGCGCACGACCTAAACCGGGTTATATGATATTGTAAAATTTGTTTTAATTTTCTTAACCTTTAAGTTGATTGGCGATTAATGCGTTTTTAATTTTAACTTCCATTTCGGATGCCATTTCGGGATTATCGTTAATGAGCTGTTTTACGGCATCGCGACCCTGACCCAATTTTGTGTCGCCATAGCTAAACCAGGAGCCACTTTTCTTAATAACTTCGAGTTCAACACCGAGGTCGATAATCTCGCCTACATGCGAAATTCCTTCACCATAAATTATATCGAATTCTGCTTTGCGGAAAGGGGGAGCCAACTTATTTTTTACAATTTTCACTTTCGTGCGGTTCCCCATCACTTCTTCGCCTTCTTTAATCTGATTAATTCTTCGGATATCAACCCTAACAGATGAGTAGAATTTGAGGGCGTTACCACCGGTGGTAGTTTCGGGGTTGCCAAACATAACGCCTATTTTATCGCGTAGCTGGTTGATGAAAACACAGGTAGTATTGGTTTTACTGATATTAGCCGTAAGTTTTCGCAATGCCTGCGACATTAAACGGGCTTGAAGTCCCATTTTTGAATCGCCCATTTCGCCTTCAATTTCAGCTTTTGGGGTAAGCGCTGCAACAGAGTCGATTACGATAATGTCAATTGCTCCCGAACGTATCAGGTGATCGGCAATTTCGAGTGCTTGCTCTCCATTGTCGGGCTGAGAAATATAAAGGTTTTCGAGATCTACTCCCAGTTTTTCAGCATAAGAGCGGTCGAAAGCATGTTCTGCATCAATAATGGCTGCAATACCCCCTGTTTTTTGAGCTTCTGCTATAGCATGGATTGCCAGCGTAGTTTTTCCGGAAGATTCAGGGCCGAAAATTTCGATAACGCGTCCACGGGGATAACCACCAATACCAAGCGCAACATCCAGCGCAATAGATCCGGATGGAATAGATGGAATATCCGAAATTGCGCGGTCGCCCATCTTCATAATGGTGCCTTTACCATAATCCTTGTCAATTTTGTCCAAGGTAAGCTGAAGCGCTTTTAATTTCTCAAGGTTGGCTTCTTTTTTAACAACTTTTACGTCTTTTGATTCCTTTGAATCTTTTGTTTCTTTGGGTTGTTTTTCCATATAATTTATCTAGGGGATTTTAGTATTAAGGCCAATTATTTCCCTATTCCATCCAAAACCTGGTTAGCATGGTTTTTGGTAATGACCTTATCTATTATTTTTTCAATTTTTCCATCTTCCGAAATAATAAAAGTAGAACGAAGGATACCGTCATAACTTTTACCGTACATCTTCTTTTCGCCCCAGGCACCATAGGCTTCAATTACTTTTTTATCGGTGTCGGCAATTAACCGGAAGGGGAGGTTGTGTTTTGTAACAAAACCTAAATGCGATTTTTCAGAGTCGGCACTTACCCCAATAACATCCATTCCTGCCGAAGTAATATCTTTATAACCATCGCGCAAGCTGCAAGCTTCATCGGTGCATCCGGGCGTATTATCTTTCGGGTAAAAATACAAGATTACTTTTTTCCCTTTATAGTCCGAAAGGGAAATTGGTTGTCCATTTTGGTCAACTGCTTTAAAATCGGGGGCTTTATCGCCAATGTTTAATTTAGCCATAGTGGTAAAAGTATTAAGTTAATATGGAATAGTGTTAAATTTTAGGTAAGAACTTTTCAACATAATTTATATCTTCATAACAACCGGCAAAAACTATTGTTTATAAAACGAAAGTTTGGCATTTGGTTGGCTTGGTTTAAAGATACTATGAACAGTTTTTGGGCGTTTGTAAAATTTCCTTTAGGTTTGATGCCTCGAAAGTGATGCTTGTTAGTAATGATTAATAAATTTCTTTTATCCTTTTTGGTCTTTTTCTTTGTTATGGAAACTATTGCAGTTTCTCAGGAACAGAGGAAATCGAAAAGTGAGTTGATTAGTCTAGTTATGGAGGGACGCTATACTGAGGCGATGCCCGGTTTAGAATTTCAATTTACCCGATTTCCAAAGGATCCCGATTATCTTTATTATACAGGTGTTTGTATGGTTCAAACATCGTATAATATTCCAAAAGCTATTCGTATTCTTGTCGAAGTTTCAAAGCAAAAAACATATACCGAAAGTTGGTTTTATCTGGCGAGGGCTTATATGATGAACTATCAGTTCGACGAAGCCCTGGAGGCTTTTGATCGTTTTAATGACAAGGCTTCGCGCGATGAAAAAGAGAAGGTTGGTTACAAGATGTATAGTACGATGTGCCGCAATGTACAGAGTTTATGTGTTAAAGCAAAAAAATTAAATGTTATCCGAATTGATACTATTCAGGAGAATAATTTTCTCGCTTTTCTGAAAAAACAAACTATCAACGGAAGGTTCGAAACGGTAGAAGAGGCAAGTCTTTTTTCAAATAAAACAAAGGTAGGTATTAGGTATTCCTCTGAAAATGGGGATCTGGTTTTTCAAACCAAGACCTCATTTGGAAAAAAATTTAAAGATATTTTTTATTCGGAGGCTGATGATATTGAAATTTCTAAACAAAAAAATCTGGGATATTCAATAAATTCGTCGTTCGACGAAGATTTTGTATACTACGATGCCAGTAGTTCTGCATTATATTTTTCTTCGCAGGGGCATAATTCCTTGGGGGGATACGATATTTTCCGAAGTTATTTTGATAATAAAACAAATCGATGGTCGGCACCGGAAAATATGGGTTTTCCTATCAATACCCCATTTGATGAGGTGGCATTTATTACTATTCCTGAGACCAATAAGGCTTTGCTGGTTTCGAAACGAAATTGCGGAGTAGGAAAACTGGTAGTTTATATTTTGGATAATATAAATAAGGATTTGGGCGAATATGTTGCTATTGCTGATGCCAGGGAGATAAGTAATTTAAAGCCAGGTTGGCAGAAGTTTGTTTCTTCCGGTAGAGATAATGCTGTTCAAAAAGAGGTGGTTTCGGTAAAAACGACGAACGAAGTTCCGGAAGAATTACAGAAAGAACAGTCGTATCAACGTTTAATACACGAAGCGTTGAATTTGCAAATTCGGAGCGACTCGCTTAGGCGATTAAGCGACGAAAAAAAGGAAATGTTGATTACCTCTAAATTCGAATCGGACAAAACCAAACTTTGGCAGGAAATTAAAAGTATTGATACCCGGGCGGACGAAATACAGCAACAAGCAGATTTGCTATACCGAAAAGCCAGGGAGGTGGAGGCTGTCAAGCAGAATAAGAAAAGCACATCGACTCCTAATACCAGTGAGCTAGCCCAGAAAGCATTCGGCAAGCCTCCCGGAAGCCCCGAACTGTCAAAAGGGAATACGGTAAATAGCATATCGTACCGAATTCAGATTGGCGTTTTTTCAAAACCACAAAATGAGGGGCGCTTTAAAGGACTGGCTCCGGTTTATACTGAGAAGGTTAACGGAGGTGCCGCTGTTAAATATTATGTGGGGTTATATTCTAAGGTTGCAGATGCTGAAAGGGGCTTAATAAAGGTAAAGGATGCAGGATTTAACGATGCGTATATTATTGGTTTCTATAACGGTAAGGCGATTTCTATTTCGCGGGCAAGGGAAATGGAAAAATCTTCTCAAAATCAATAAGTATGTTTATTTATTCAGTTAATTGATTATTTTTGCTATTTAACCAAAATGTTGTAAAATAAAATCTTATGGGAGAACAGACTAATCTTCCTGGAAATTTTAGTTTTGAGGAAGGGATTCACGATCAGGGAAATATAAATAACCTGATATTGCATAACGATGATATTCATAGTTTCGAATATGTTATTGAGGCTCTGGTAAAAGTATGCGATCACGATAACTTACAAGCTGAGCAATGCGCTTATATTACCCATTATAAAGGGAAATGTGACGTAAAGCGCGGCGAAACTGTTGATTTGGCGCCCTTGCGCTATCAGTTAATTGAAAAAGGCTTACGAGCAACAATAGACTAAATATATGTATGGACTTGGAATAGCGGGACTCATTCTGCTGGGAATTGTTTTGTTTTTAATGGAAGTTTTGGTAATTCCGGGAATTGGTTTTGCCGGAATTGGTGCATTTGTGTTAATTGGATTTGGGGTATTTCTCTCATACCAACATTATGGTACCGAAATTGGGAATTATACCCTTTTTGGCTCCTTGCTTTTCTTTGTAGGCATGACGTATTACGCTTTAAGGGCAAAGTCCTGGAAGCGTCTTACCTTGGAGTCTTCTATAGATTCAAAGGTTAATGTGCTTGAAAAAGACGATGTGATAGTTGGCGAAGAGGGAATTGCTGTTTCTCGCCTGGCCCCAATGGGGAAAGTAATGATTAAAAATAAAGTGTACGAAGGGAAATCTTTAGGAGAATATATTCCTGAAAATACACCTGTTGAAATAATAAAAGTCACCGGTTCGAATGTAATTGTAAAACCTTTAAATAGTTAAAATCATGGATAACAGCTTTGTTCTTTATTTGGTAATTCTGGTTGGTGGTATCATTGCGCTTTCAGTTTTACTTTACCTGGTGCCGCTTGGATTGTGGTTTCAGGCAATTATTACTAATGTTCGTATTGGATTAATTCAATTAATTTTAATGCGTTGGAGAAAAGTTCCGCCATCAATTGTGGTGAATGCAATGATCAACTCCAAAAAAGCAGGTTTGGATCTTAGCGCCGATCAACTCGAAGCACATTATCTTGCCGGTGGCCATGTGCAAAAGGTGGTTAATGCTTTAATTTCGGCAGATAAGGCTAATATTCCGCTCGATTTCAAAATGGCTACCGCTATTGACCTTGCAGGACGCGATGTATTTGAGGCTGTACAAATGTCGGTTAATCCAAAGGTTATCAATACGCCTCCGGTTGCTGCAGTTGCAAAAGATGGTATACAGCTAATTGCCAAAGCAAGGGTTACTGTTCGTGCCAATATTAAACAATTAGTAGGGGGTGCTGGCGAGGAAACAGTTCTTGCACGTGTTGGGGAAGGTATTGTGTCGTCTATTGGTTCTTCAGAAACACATAAAGAGGTATTAGCCAACCCCGATTTTATTTCGAAAAAAGTGTTGCAAAAAGGATTGGATTCGGGAACTGCTTTTGAAATACTCTCCATTGATATTGCCGATATTGATGTTGGTAAAAATATTGGAGCGCTTTTACAGATGGATCAGGCAAATGCCGATAAAAACATAGCCCAGGCACGCGCAGAGGAACGCAGAGCGATGGCTGTAGCCCATGAGCAGGAAATGATTGCTAAAGCCCAGGAGGCCCGTGCAAATGTTATTCAGGCAGAAGCACAAATTCCAATGGCTATTGCTGAAGCATTCCGCTCAGGTAACCTTGGGATCATGGATTATTATAAACTTCAAAATATCCAGGCCGACACTTCGATGCGCGAATCTATCTCTAAACCAGCAGGTAGCAAGAAGGAAAAGCCTAAAGAATAGTACTGAAAATATACTTTCCAATATTTATTTTCGCAGGAAGTGAAAATAATTTTGGTAATCTAATCGGATTTTATACTTTTGTCGAGCTTTTTTACGGACAGGGTATAAAATCCTTTATGTTTAGAGGCATTTAAAAAGTAGAATATTATTTCTGATGTTTTAGTCAGAAAACAAATATAAGGGACAAAAAAGGTTTTGACCTTTTTTGGAGAGATGGGTGAGTGGCTGAAACCAACGGTTTGCTAAACCGTCGTACTGTGCAAACGGTACCGGGGGTTCGAATCCCCCTCTCTCCGCAGAGAAAAGTAATTCGGGGTGTAGTACAGTTGGTAGTATGCCTGGTTTGGGACCAGGAGGTCGTCGGTTCGAGTCCGGCCACCCCGACAAAATGAGATTCGTCTCAAAACAAAAGCTCGTAAATCTTGTGATTTACGAGCTTTTTTTATTTTCTGATACAAAATCGAAACAATTATTTTCAACCAAAATGTGACCTATTCGGATACCAAAATTAAATTTTACTTTTGGGTCACCGAATAGCACATAAGTAATCTATTTACAAATGTTTGAATAATAATATTTAGGTGTTTTTGATAGGTTTTAAGCGGTCATTTTCGGATGGTAAAGTGACCGGATTTTTAAAATGAATTAATAACAACTAAATCGTATTTTGTATGACAACAACAAACACGTTCGGAATTGTTTTTTACCTTAAAAGACAAAAAGAAAAAAAAGGCAAAGCTCCCATCATTTAATTAAAAATCAAATTTCAAAAGTAGCTGTTTTTTAAGGTTAAGTCAATGATTTAACCTTTTTAGTATATCATATTGAATTGCGCCCAAAAATAACAAATTGTGCCCAAAACAAATCTGATTTCTCAGATTACTTTCTCTCAAAGAAAATATTTTAAAAATTTATTTCTCTGACAATAAATATGTTGGCAGGGGGGCATGTGACCCCTGTGACTGGTTTGGCGTTGGCAGTTTAATTTGCTTTGCAATGAATCATTTTAAGCTTATCATTATGCCTACACAAATTGTAACCACCGATGACCTTCGGGAACTCAAGATTGAGTTGCTCGAAGATTTTAAGAAACTACTAAAAGAACATGGCGGTCAGCCTTCAAAAAAATGGCTCAAATCGCCAGAAGTTCGAAAGCTCTTAAGTATTTCACCCGGCACATTGCAAAACTTGCGTGTAAATGGCGTTCTTCCATTTACGAAAATTGGTGGCGCATTGTATTATGATTATGAAGACATCCAAAAAGTACTATTAGCCAATAAGAAGCAGAATAAACTCTTTTGATTGTTGCACCCTTTAAAACGAGTGCGGCATGAACTACATCCTTTTATGCAAAAGCAACAATTGATGACAGGCTAAATCCTACGCATATTAGCCTATACCATGCTTTATTTCAATTTTGGAATATGAACCGGTTTGAAAATCCAATTTCTGTGACCAGGACACAAGTTGTCAAGCTCAGCAAAATAGGTTCACACCATACACTTTACAAGTGTTTATACGACCTGCATCATTGGGGGTATATTGAGTATTTACCTACGCACAACCCATTAAAAGGCAGTTTGGTGAACATGTGCATTTTTGACACAAGTACTGCACCAGCACCTGTGTGCGTTGGCAAAATTGCACTGTCTTATCAGAGGGCTAAACCCCGATGGTCACTAATCAATTTACAATCATGTTTTTTACATCAACACAAATTGAAGAATTACATTCAATCCTTTAAACCAAATTTTTCTTAACTTGTAAAAGAATCAAAAACAACAATACCACATCAAAAGGTATTCACAATGAGCGAAAAAGAAATTAAATTATTGACTGATTTGGCAAAAGACAGGCTAAAAAAGAGAGTTTCCAAAAAAGAAGCTTTACATACTTTTGTTATGGCCGGAATTTTAGATACCGATGGTCAGTTTACCGAAAACTATCCTCATTTAGCCGCTGCTGTTGTATCCATAAAAAAATAATTCATGTATAGCATCCGCCCAAATCTTGTTATAGGGTTCCACGGCTGCGATGCAGAAACTTGTCTCTCCCTTCTTAATAATCCGAACGATATTGTTTATAGTGACAAACCTTATGACTGGTTGGGGCATGGTATGTATTTCTGGGAAAACAATTACGACCGTGCCATGCTTTGAGCTAAAGACAAAAAAGCACGAGGTGAAATTAAAACCCCTGCGGTTATAGGTGCTGTAATTCATTTGGGGTATTGTCTCGATTTACTTGATAGCTCTTCAATCCATTTGCTTCAGGCATACTACAAAACAATGGAAGCTGAATATGAGTTGTTAAATAAAGAGTTTCCCAAGAATAAGGATTTAAGCCATGACAAACACAAGGATAAAATAATCAGGGAGCTTGATTGCACCCTCATAGAATACATGCACCAGGCTATCCTTGAACAAATGCTTGAAAAAAAGAAAGCACAAGGTTTTACTGAACTTAAATTATTCGACTCTGCAAGGGGTGTTTTTACAGAAGGGGGGCCTGCTTTCCCCGGCGCTGGTATTCAGGAAAAAAACCATATTCAAATCTGCATTCGCAATTCCAATGCAATAAAGGGGTTCTTTTTGCCTCGTAAAGAAAAAGATTTTACGCCGATGAGTTTAGTAAAAGAGCAAAAGATCCGTTTAAAATATACAAAATAAAAGGCTAATAATTGAATAATTTCAAAGGAAAACTATAATCAAATATTGTATAAAATCAATAACTAAAATAGCTTACCTAAAATCAGGCAAGCTATTTCAATTAAAAAAATTACTTCTTCTTAACCGCTTCCCAAACCTTATCTTCCGGCAGCTTTTTCGTACAGAAAAACCAATCGTAACATTTCATATCCTCTTTGCTTTCCATTCGTTCTTTAGCCACTCCACACGAACCTGCGGTAGGTACAATCACATCTTTACCCGGCCTCCAATCGGCTGGCATAGCTACACTAAAACTATCGGCAGTTTGCAAAGCAACAACAACCCTGTAAAGCTCATCGAAATTGCGGCCTAAACTCAATGGGTAATAAATAATTGCTCGTATAATTCCTTTCGGGTCGATAAAAAACACAGCACGTACCGCTTTGGTCTGGCTTTCGCCAGGCTGAATCATTCCATACTTTTTAGCTACGTTCATGGTTATGTCTTCAATAAGTGGAAACTTAACCTCAACATCTTTCATACCGTTATACTCAATCTTTTCCTTTATAGTGCGTAACCATGCAATATGGCTGTATAGTCCATCAATTGATAAACCCACAAGTTTACAGTTCACTTCGGTAAACTTCGGTTCCATACTTGCAAAAGTCATAAACTCCGAAGTACATACTGGAGTAAAATCTGCCGGATGGCTAAATAGTATAACCCAACTACCTTTGAAATCGGACGGGAAATTAATATCACCTTGTGTGGTTACTGCCTAAAATTCAGGCGCATTGTCGCCAATACGTGGCATTGAAACTACTTGATTGTCTTCCATGATAATTTGTTTTAAATTTATAATCTGATTTTCTTAAACTCTTCTTTCATTCTGTTAATGTCAGTAATCCAGTCTTCTATATCATTTTCATGTTCAAGCTCTTCATTTAAGATTTGAACAGCCATTTGATGTGTCGAATGGTCTTTACCATTGGTAAAATCTGCTATTTCCTGATAGCGTTGTATTGCACATCTTTCGCCTTTAAGGTTCTGTTCCAATATAACCTCAATATAAGGGTCGGTTGGCGCATCATATTCACAACGTGCAAGTTTTGTCCACTCAGTGGGGTTGATAACAGGAGTGCCTCCTAATTGAATAATCCTATTTACGACCAAAACAGCATGACCAAGTTCCTGATTGGCATGAAGAAGAAGCTCTGGTTCAACTTCACTTCGCATTGGCCCTTCCATTAACCTTGCGCCAATCCAGTACTGGTAATAGGCTAACCATTCTTCCGAAAGGGCAGCATTTAACATTTCTAAAAGTTTATCGACATCAACAGATGATACTTTAATTCCTTGTTTTCCCATAGTTATTATTTATTATTAAAATGAAACGTTCCTACTATTTGTAGCTTAATATCTTTTATTGAAAAATTCTTTATTTCCTTATTTTTAAAATAATTATCAAGCAGTTGGTTTAATTCTTCATCATGATAATCTTCAATTTTATCGCAATCTGAGCAGTACAAATGATGATGGCTTTCTAAAATAGCATCATAAAGCATCGACCCTTTATCTGTTTTTACTATACGAATAAGACCTTTGTCAACAAATGATTCCAAGATATTATAGACTGTACCTGTCGATATTGCCGGATGACGTTCTTTTATATATTCCAAAATCTGGTCAGCCGAAGGACGGTTAAGTGCCTTTACAGCATCAAGTACACCAATTCTTTGTGGTGTAACTTTAAACCCCTCGTGTATTAATTTCTCCCTTAATCCATCATAAGCCTTCATATGCGAAGTATATATATTCTTAAATAAGAATAATTCTAATTTAATAATGTTTATCACATACAATAAAAAAGTATTTCTTTCAATTACTCTGGGCTGCAAGCCCCTTTTTTCTAAAAACAAAATAAAAGGTCAATAATAAGTAGGCTATTACCAGTGTAATTCCAAAGTAGCAATACACAGTACAAAAGAATCTGTCGCTTA
>JAIFLU010000274.1 GCA_020048915.1 Bacteroidota bacterium
TATTGAATTATTAGTAACTACTAATTTAAATTTACTGATTTTTATTTCTATATAAAAATGAATCCTCTTTTATTTTTAGATCAATAAAAAAGTTGTCCTAATTCAATCCCGAAGTTGTTGCGCTAAAAGCGAAAAATCTCAATACGCCGCAAATTGTAATGTAACTTTGTATCATAAATTACAAAACAAAATGCTATGTTATATACAAATCTAAAACATATCGAAACTGCCGAAGACCATGTTAATGTTTTAAGCGAAAACGAGAATGTAGTGGTTATATGTGGCCGCATGGGCCCCATGTGCATCCCGGTTTATGGGGTAGCCGAAGCAATAGAGGACGACTACAAACATGTTAAATTTTACGATATGGAATTTGATAATCCGGAATCGCATGTTATTAGAAACCTACCAGAAGTAAATGGTTTTATGGGAATTCCGTTTACCATATATTATAAAGACGGAAAAGTAATAAGAGCAACTTCGGGTATTCAATCAAAAGCACAGGTTCAAGCAATTTTGGATAGCAAATTTTCAGCAGCAGTTAATGCCTGAAAGTTTAAATAAAAATTTGGAAGGCATCTATACATTATAATTTATAAAACCTAATACAAAATATATATGCAAACAGCAATGGTAATATTTGGCCTTTTAATAGTTGCTTTCGGAATTTTTCTTTTCACAGCAAAAGCAAAAATGAAAAACATACCTATGGTTGCCGATCACGATACAATTTTAACCCTTACCGATAAAAATTTTCAGCAACAAACTAAAAACAAGGTTGTATTGGTCGATTTTTGGGCGGCTTGGTGCGCTCCATGCCGAATGATGGCGCCGGTATTAAACGATGTTGCAACTGAATTATCGGGCAACTCTCAGGTTGGTAAGGTAAATATTGAACAATATCAATCGTTAGCTCAAAAATTTAAAGTCCGCAGTATTCCCACATTAATACTTTTTAAAAATGGTGTTGAGGTTAAGCGCTTTGTAGGAATAAAATCAAAGGATTTTCTTTTACAACAATTTCAAAATGCATAGTACTATGAAAGCAAATTTTGATTCGATTATAAACGATAACCGGCCTGTAATTATTGATTTCCATGCCTTGTGGTGTGGGCCGTGCAAAGCACAGTCGCCCATTTTAAAAGATGTAGCTGCTGCACTGGGAGATAGCATAAGGGTTATAAAAATTGATGTTGATCAAAACCCTGAAATTGCAAGCCGATTTCATATTCGCGGTGTTCCTACCCTTATGATTTTTAAAAATGGCGAGGAAAAGTATAAACAATCAGGGGTACATTCAAAGCCTCAATTAATGAATGTGTTGCTAGGAATAAAATAAGTAGTACAATGTTTAATCTCTTATAAATATGGCACTTAGTATTAGTCCGGTTGCTTGTCCTCAAAATCACAGATGCCCCTTAATTCAGGTTTGTCCTGTTGGAGCAATTTCGCAGGAAGGGTTTGGCTTGCCGGTTATTGATGAGGACAAATGCATAGAATGTGGAAAATGTATGAAGATTTGTCCCATGAAAGCAGTAAGTAATTAAAGAGTATTAAAAATATATAATTAATAATCACACACATGAATACAAAATTTATAAAATTGATTGTTTTGCTGTTAATAACGTCTATTCAACTAAATGCTCAGCAAGCAACCGAAGTTAATTCAACAAAAGTAGTTCAAATGCTGAAAAGCGATTCAAAACTGATTTTACTCGATGTGCGTACTCCCGATGAGTTCAGCAGTGGGCATATAAAAGGGGCAATAAATATTGATGTTCGTCAACCCGATGCCTTAAACAAAATTGAAAAACTTGACCGCAGTGCTAAATATATTGTATACTGCAGAACGAATAACCGAAGTGGTTACGTGATAAACTCCATGGTGAAAAGCGGATTTAAAACGGTCTATCAGATGACGGATGGAATAACCGGCTGGAACCAAAATGGCCTTCCGGTTAATAAATAAACGAATAGAAATAAACAATATAAAAACAGCCTTATGGAAAAGAATTGTGAGTTAGAATCAAAACCGAAAACTGTAAAGGATTTTTTCACATCGTGGTATTTCTGGAAACCTTTTCTCGCTACTTCAATTGGCGGTTTAGCTGGTTTTCTTTACTATTATTTTGTGGGTTGCACCTCCGGTACTTGTGCGATAACCAGTAATCCCTATATGAGTATTATTTGGGGAGGGCTGATTGGTTTATTTATTGTTAAAAGTCCGTGTAGTAGTGGTAAATGTTAATTATATAAGCATATGAGTCTGGTTGAAATAAACAAGCGGTATAGCGAATTGGCACAAACTGAATGCTGTCTTTCGTGTGGAGGCGCAATTAATTATGCCCAACCACAGCCCGGCGAAGTATGTGTTGATCTGGGAAGCGGCCGGGGAACGGATGTATTGCGTATGGCCGAAGACGTAGGCAGCAATGGTTATGTTTATGGCATCGATATCTCTGATGGGATGATACATAAAGCGTTTAATACAGCTGAACGACTTGGGATTACCAATGTAAATTTCATTAAAAGTACATTAGAAAATCTAAAACTTGGAAGTAATCTCGCCGATTTAGTTATATCAAACTGTACTATAAATCATGCAAATGATAAACAGGCTGTTTGGAGTGAGGTTTTTAGGATATTGAAAAAAGGGGGACGCTTTGTTGTAAGCGATATTTATGCAACATCGCCTATTCCCGAAGAATACAGGACTAATCCCGAGGCTATTGCCGAATGTTGGGCTGGAGCTGTTACCCGGGGCGAGTATCTTGAAACACTATACAATGCTGGCTTCACATCGGTAAGAATAATTGAAGAATCGTCGCCCTACTCAAAAGGCAAAGCTGAAGTGGCCAGTTTTACAATTACCGCCGAAAAGCCAGATGATAAGAAATCATGCGGATGCAGAGGATAAATTTAAATTTTAAACACAGAATATGAAGAGAGTTTATTTTTCAATAACGTTTTTGTTTGCTTTCCTGCTAATAATTCAAGGGCAACAAAAGAATGAAAGTGCTATCGTCCATCTTACGAATGAGCAGTTCAAAAAAATGGTATTCAATTACGAAACCAATAAGGAATGGAAATATTTGGGGAACAAGCCTGGTATTATTGATTTTTATGCCGACTGGTGTGGCCCTTGTCGTATTATGTCTCCGAGGTTAGAAGAGATTGCCAAAGAGTATGCTGGTAAAATTATCGTTTATAAAGTTGATACCGACAAGGAAAAACAATTATCGACCAGCCTCGGAATTCAAAGTCTTCCTACATTAGTTTTTATTCCTCAGAATGGAAAACCTCAAGCATCGCTTGGAGTTCTTTCGAAAGAATCGTTGAAAAAAGCGATAAACGAAGTTCTATTAATTAAGTAAAATTAGATAGAAATATAGTAAGATGATAGAAATGGACGAGTACATAAAAAATAGAACTGGTCATTGACATATTGTGCAAATGCTATTGCATTTTTTTCAAGAGAGCAGTGTCGGAACCCAATTTTATTTTTTTTGTTCTCCTTGTTTCTCATTGTTTTATTATGTTGTAACTTTTGCATATTTTAACAAAAACCGCCATGAAAGAAATTAATGCCAACGAATTTGAACAGGAAGTTCTAAAAGGTGAAAAAGTCGTCCTCGACTTTTATTCTTCGGAGTGCCCTCCTTGTGAAGCTCTGGCTCCTAAATTTGAAGGGTTGGCCAAACTTTATGGGAACAACCTAAAATTCCTTAAAATTTTCCGTCAACAAAACAGAGAGCTGGCAGACAAGCTCGGGGTAAAATCTTCGCCAACCTTGCTTTTCTTCGATAATGGTGCAGAGGTAGGCAACCGGCTAACTGGAGGGATTAAACGCAGCGACATCATTCATAATCTCGATAGTATGTTGCCGGAAAACAAGGTAAAGGAAATTAAGGATCAGATAAAACCCTCTGTTTCCGAATGCGATGTAATAATTCTGGGAGCCGGACCGGGCGGGCTTACTGCAGGACTTTACCTATGCCAGGCAAAAATAAATACGGTTCTGGTAGATATTGCTTTACCGGGTGGACAAGTAGCCACTACGCATGAAGTGTCGAACTATCCCGGATTTATAGAACCTCAGGCAGGATACATGCTTTCGCACAACATGAGCGAGCAAACCAAAATGTGCGGTACAGTTTATAAAGTAGCAGTCGATATCACAAAAGTCGACCTTGAGAAAAAGGAGATTGTTATTGATGAGTTCGAAACCCTAAAAGCAAAGAGAATTATTATAGCTACCGGAACATCGCCTAATGCCACCGGGGCAGTTGGCGAACGCGAACTTAAAGGGAAAGGTATATCGTATTGTGCAACCTGCGATGCTAAATATTATGGCGATAAAGAGGTAGTTGTGATTGGCGGGGGCAATTCGGCTATAGAGGAATCAGATTTTATTGCCAAGTTTGCAAGTAAAGTTACCATTGTGCACCAATTCGATAAATTTACCGCTAATAAAAAAGCGCAGGAAAAGATATTTGCAAATCCCAAAATTGCAACTGTGTTTCAACACGAACCACGTTTATTTAGGCGCGATGGCGATAAAATGATTACCGAACTGGAAGATCTTCGAACCAAAGAGCGCAAAACAATTGTTAGCGATGGTGTATTTATTTTTATTGGTATGAAACCAAACATCGACCTCTTTAAAGATAAACTGCAATTGGATCAATGGGGATATGTTAAAACCAACGAAGATATGCAGACTAGCATACCGGGTGTGTATGCTGTGGGAGATGTTATCAGTAAAAAATATCGTCAAATTACTACGGCTGTAGCCGATGGTACCATTGCAGCCATTGCTATTGCCAAAGAACTGGATTAACAGAAACGAATATTCACTAAAAATTTAACATCATGAAAAAGAACATGGGTACAATTGACAAGGTGGTAAGAATTCTAATCGCTCTTGTTGTTATTGGTTTATATTTTACAAATGTAATTTCCGGTGTAATGGCAATAGTATTGCTTATTTTGTCGGGTATCTTTATTTTGACAAGTGTAATAAGCTTTTGTCCTTTGTATTTACCTTTTGGGATTAATACAGATAAGAAAAAAGAATAATTTTAGAAAAGAAGTACGAGAAGAAATGGTGCTGAACAAGTTTTGCACCATTTCTTCCTTCAGTTTCAAGCAAGACTCAGGTCTTTCAAGAATCTTAGTACAGCATCCATTGCTGAATATTAATTAAAAACGTATTTTAATTCTCTCATATTTAATCTAATGGAATACTATTTTAGCACTGTTTTAAATACAACATTTGATGATGCCACTCTGAAAATTACAGAAGCTTTAAAAACGGAAGGTTTCGGAATAATTTCTGAAATTGATATGCAATCGAAGTTAAAAGAGAAATTAGGGGTCGATATCAAAAAGTATAAAATATTAGGGGCTTGCAATCCTTCATTTGCATACAAAGCATTACAGGCAGAAGAAAAAATTGGGGTAATGTTACCATGCAATATTCTTGTAATTGACAAAGAAAATGGGACAACAGAAGTTGCTGCTGTTAACCCTGTTGCTTCTATGGTAGCTATTCAAAATCAGGCCCTGGAACCATTAGCAATGGAAGTAATGGAGAAATTGAAAAGGGTCATGGGGCTTTTATCGTAGTATATTTTAACACTTTAGGGTTTTCTTAAAAATTCAGGAGCTTTACCAACAGGAGAAGTTCACACCGGGCCTGCTCATTTATATATAATTGACTTTAAATAATAAAGATAATTTATTAGATTGTTAACAATTCCGTGCTTTTCTTAACAAACGCAACACCGATTGATTGAGAATCTTATTTTTGCAATTAAAACAATTGTAAAATGCGGATTCAGGTAGCAGTTTGGGTGTTTATATTAACTTGCAGCCAATGGGGATATGCACAAAAAAGCAAACGGAATACTCCAACTGATTATATAAAAACATATAAAGATATTGCTATTGCCGAAATGCACCGAAGTGGTATTCCTGCAAGTATTACTCTTGCCCAGGGAATGCTAGAATCGGAAAATGGAAATAGCAGGCTAACCATCGAAGGGAATAATCACTTTGGGATAAAATGTCACGATTGGAAGGGTAAAACTATCTATCATGACGATGACGCCAAAAAAGAATGTTTCCGAAAATACACAAATTCGCTGGAATCATTTAAAGACCATTCGGATTTCTTGCGCACTAAAAGTCGTTATAGTTTTTTATTCGATTATCCATCTACCGATTATAAAAAGTGGGCCCATGGCTTAAAAAAGGCGGGTTACGCTACCAATCCCAGTTATCCGCAACTTTTGATTAAGCTTATTGAAGAAAATAAATTATATAGTTACGATCAGGAAGTATTTATTGATAAACCTTCGCTTTCGAAACCGAAAAAAAGATCCCGGCCTGCCGAAGAATCTGATTTTACGTTTAAACTTGCCAGTCATGAGCTTTTTGAACGGAACAGGATTCAATATATCGTTGTAAAGGATGGAGATACATTTGGGAAATTAGCTTCCGAAATGGAACTTATGCGATTTGAACTCCCAAAATACAACGACTTAAGCCCTGACTCGTCTATAAAAGCCGGCGATATCCTCTACATTCAACCCAAGCGCAACCGAGCTGCTCGTGGAAATGATACCCATATAGTTAAAACTGGGGAAACAATGCGTTATATATCTCAATTATTTGGAGTGAAATTAAGTCGTTTATATACGCTAAATGGCATGGAGCCTTCTGCACAACCATCTGTTGGCGACACCATTAATTTAAGGAAGAAGAAGCATAATTAAGATTTCTGTTTATGACTGATTCCCGATATGACATTTTTCATGTTTTTAATTGCAAATAAAAAATTCGTTGGTATATTTGCAACCCAAATGAATATAAAAGGAACAATGGATTTGATAAAAGTGGTACATACCATTATCATAAATGCATATCGTTCTCCTAGGCCCGCCCTGGGCTAAAATAATTTTGCGGATTTACGTAATCTGCTAATCTCTCCAGTTTTTCCATTTTTTATTTATTGTTTAAGTGATTAATTAGTATGCAAAAACGAAAATTTAAAATTCATGTTGCCAATGCAACTCACCTGATATTTGCTGAAGAAATATGCCTGTTAATGGAGGAATCGGCAAAAATAAGAGGAACAGGTATTGCCAAACGCTCACCCGAATATATCCGGGAGAAAATGATGGAGGGTAAGGCGGTAATTGCAACGTATGAAGAAAAGGTGGCAGGGTTTTGTTATATTGAAAGCTGGGGACACGGTAAATTTGTAGCCAACTCCGGATTAATTGTTGCTCCTGATTTTCGCAAATCGGGGATTGCCCGCAATTTGAAAAAGAAAACGTTTGAATTGTCTCAAAAGAAATTTCCGGAAGCAAAACTTTTTGGTATTACAACCAGTCTTGCTGTTATGAAGATTAATTCTGATTTAGGCTATAGACCCGTTACTTTTTCCGAATTAACCGTCGATGACGAATTTTGGAAAGGCTGTGGAAGCTGTCCCAATTACGATATTCTGATGCGTAATCAACGTCGTATGTGCCTTTGCACTGCCATGCTTTACGATCCTAAAAATAAGGGACAACAGTTTGACTTCCTCAAGAAATTAAAAGTACTGGAACGTCTTAATCACATAAAAGAAGCATTATTCCTGAAGGTTCAGCAAGTAGCTAACGGACTTAAGGAGAATAACGGCGATAAAGGGAAATAAGCCATGAGCATTAAAGTTGGAATAATTGGTGGTGCAGGTTATACTGCCGGAGAGCTTATCCGCATTTTGTTAAACCACCCGAAAGCAGAAATTACGTTCATTCATAGTACTAGCCACAGCGATCATCCGGTATATGATGTACATCGCGATTTATTGGGCGAAACAAAAATGGTATTTACCAATACCGTTCAACCGGGGGCCGATGTGTTGTTTTTATGTTTAGGGCATGGAAAATCTAATGATTTCTTAAGTCGTAACAATATTCCATCGCACATAAAAATTATTGACCTCAGTCAGGATTTTCGGTTGAACGGAAAGTTTAATCCGGACCAGGGAGTTTCCCGCGATTTTATTTATGGGTTGCCCGAATTGCGTAAAAAGGAAATTACCACCGCAAATAATATTGCTAATCCGGGCTGTTTTGCCACAGCATTCGAATTGGCACTTTTGCCATTAGCAGCTTCTAACCTATTAAAAGAAGAAGTTCATATAAACGGAATTACAGGTTCAACAGGTGCGGGTCAGGCTTTAAGCGATACCACCCATTTTAGCTGGCGTAATAACAATATATCAGTGTATAAAGCGTTTTCGCACCAACACTTGAAAGAAGTACGGTTAACGCTCGAGGCTGCCGCCGGAAATTCAATCCCTGCATTAAACTTTATTCCGGTTCGGGGTAATTTTAGCCGCGGTATTTTTCTTACAGCTTACACAACTTCTAATTTGACGGAAGAAGCCGCCAAAAAACTTTATAGCGATTTCTATAGCGATGCCGCATTTACTTTTGTTACAAATAGCGAAGTAAGCGTTAAGGAAGTGGTAAATACTAATAAATGTATTTTATCGGTTGAGAAACACGGAGACAAAATTTTCATTACCTCCGTAATTGATAATTTGGTGAAAGGCGCGTCGGGACAAGCGGTGCAAAATATGAACCTTATGTTTGGTATTGACGAGAAAACCGGGTTAAATTTAAAGCCGGTAGCTTTTTAAATAAGGATTTGGAATTGAGCTGCAATAAAGGATAAAAATTAACTATTAAGGAAATTGAAACGATCCAAAAATACTCAGGAAGAAATAATTTGGACGTTTTAAAGTTATTAATGTATTAATAAATTGAAAATGAAACTATTTGATGTTTATCCAATTATAGATATAGAACCTGTTAAGGGCGAAGGATGTTATGTGTTTGATAAAGACGGTGAAAAGTACCTCGATTTATATGGAGGTCATGCGGTAATTTCTGTTGGGCATTCGCACCCGTATTATGTTAGAAGAATTATTGATCAGATTAAACTGATTGGGTTTTATTCCAACTCGGTTGTTATTTCGTTGCAGGACGAACTGGCCCAAAAATTAGGAAATATCTCAGGATACGAAGATTATTTTTTGTTTCTAAGCAATTCCGGAGCTGAAGCAAACGAAAATGCCTTAAAACTGGCATCGTTTCATACCGGTAAATCAAAAGTAATTGCTTTTAAAGGAGCCTTTCACGGAAGAACCTCAGGAGCGGTTGCTGTAACTGATAATCCTGCCATTGCAGCACCATTAAATTTCAGGGAGCATGTTACTTTTTTAAATTTTGGTGATATAGCTGCTTTAGAAAATGAACTGAAGAAGAATGATACATGTGCTGTTATAATTGAAGGCATTCAGGGTGTTAGTGGAATTGTTGAGCCCGGCATTCAGTTTCTTCAACAATTATCAGCCTTGTGTAAAAAATACAACGTTATACTGATTTTGGACGAAATACAATCGGGATATGGCCGTACCGGGCGTTTTTTTGCCCATCAATATGCCGAAATAAAGCCCGATATAATTACTGTGGCCAAAGGTATGGGTAATGGGTTTCCTATTGCGGGCACTATAATTAGTCCTGCCTTTAAAGCGAAGCATGGTTTGTTAGGAACAACTTTTGGAGGCAACCATTTGGCATGTGTTGCAGCTATTGCAGTTCTCGATATTATTGCCGATGACAGACTTATTGAAAGTGTTGCTAATGTAGGGGAATACCTGGTCGAAAAGCTGAAAAGGATACCTGAAATAAAAACTATTCGGGGAAAAGGATTAATGCTGGGCTTAGAGTTTGATTTTCCGGTGAATGCATTGAGAGAAATATTAATAAAAGAGGAAAAAGTGTTTACTGGTTCTTCGTCCGATAAAAATGTGTTGCGACTTCTTCCTCCTTTAACCATGGGAGAAACAGAAGCTGATTTGTTTATTGGCCGTCTGACTTCCGCACTAAGTAAAATTGCAACCCCGGTTTCTGTTATTTCTTAAAAATGTTTTATAGTGGATAAATTAGTAATATTAAAAGTTGGAGGAAATGTTCTTGATAATCCTCTGGTTTTAGAGAGTGTCCTGGATGCCTT
>JAIFLU010000222.1 GCA_020048915.1 Bacteroidota bacterium
CGCACTACATTTTTGAGTTTTTGAAAAATAACCCTAATGTTTATGAGGCCTACAGGCATGTCATGGTGTTTTAGGTGTCAAACTCAGGAGACAAGTATGTTAGCTAAGAGTACATGGATGTCGATCTCCCGGTATATAGGCAGCACCTAACCCACTCTTTTATTAATGCGGAACGTAGTAAGCCTTTACTAATCATTCGATGCAGAAAGTAGGCCAGCCGTAAGGCAGGTACAATGTATGCTGGTATATAATGGTGGAATATGCGAATGCTTCCCTGTAACCGGGACGGATAAAGGATTAAAATTTGCCTTGGTGAAAACCATGCCACCTTCCATTGGGTGGTCTGTTGCAAGAAAGGGGTAGTAAGATGTTTTGTATATTCGGGAATCGCTAATGCAGTCCATTAATCCAGATTGTGCGCCTGATACAGAATAATCTGTAAAATTTCATTTTCGAAAAGTATTGCAAAGACAGTGTCATTTTTTCACATTGTCGGGGGGGTATTCTACCTTTTGATAGCTTGCGTCGTACGATGGTAAACTATCAAGTACGGTTCTTAGGGGACAAGGGCGGAATAATCCGCATAAGTTACCTTACAAAAAATGTCAATAAAATAAAACTATGATTAAAAAAACTTTTCTATATTACTTATGAGTATTATATGTAATATAGGGATTGCTCAAGAAATTATGACGCGTGAAAAAAGAAACTTCAATGATAATTGGAAATTTTTTAAAGCTGACTATCTCCAATATTCTGATATCATTAATACAACTCAACAATAGGTAAGTATAAAATTGCCACATGCCTGGTCAATAGAAGGAGATTTTGATAAAGAGGTCACCTCAGGTGCTGGTGGTGGCTTTTTGCCGTGTGGTACAGCATGGTATAAAAAACATTCTCCTTGGATACAAATAAAGAAAATAAAAAAATATTCATTTGTTTCGATGGTGCTTATATGAATAGTGAAGTATGGATAAATGGCCACTACCTTGGGCTTTACCCTTATGATTACTCAACATTTTAATATGATTTAACACCTTAGGAATAGTCAGTACTCTTTACGACAAGCTGGGTAATAAAATTGAGGACATTACTACTCACCATCAGTTGCAGGATTTCTCTAAAATATAGATTAGTTCCCCAATAGAGATAACTCCGAGATTCGCAATGTACTGCAAACGTATAACATCCGTGATATCCCATCCTTGAATAGTTCCATATAGGGGGGCTCTAAAGGCTCATAAAGCAAGCGATGAAGCTCAAATTATGCTTTTATGGCCCATCTCAGTTTTGCAGAACGTGCGCGGGGATTCGTATTACACTCCTCTGCCGATGGCCGAATCGGGTCTGATGATACTTCTTTGTATACACCTTCCCTAAAAAAGTTTTGAAAAGACTTTTTAACGCGCCGGTCTTCTCCCGAATGAAACGAAAGGATTGCAACTCGTCCGCCCCGGGCAAGGGCAAAGGGAAGCTTTTCCAGAAATTTATCCAACACACCAAACTCATTATTTACTTCTATTCGCAAAGCTTGAAAGCAACGCTGGCTTGATTTTTTTATCTCTTCCCTGCGATTATTTTGAGGAATAAATTCCAGGGCCTTAATAATGATATCATGCAGTTGTGTTGTTGTTACTAAAACCAGTCCTTTGGAAATATCAGATATTTATAGCTTTTGAAATTATTTCAGAATAGGGTTCATCGGCATTCGTTTTAAACAACTCTTCTAATTTATGCTGCGAAATGGTCTTCAAAAGAGCTGCTGCCGACTTTCCGCTTTTAGGATTAAGCCTTAAATCCAAGGGGCCTTCAACTTTAAATGAGAACCCTCTTTCGGGGTTATCAATCTGCATGGACGAAACGCCCAAATCGGCCAAAACAAAATTCAAAAGTCCTGCCTCGGCAGCAATTTGATCGATTTCGGAGAAATTCATCTTTTTAATAACCAAAACATCCGGTCCAAACCCAAAAGATGCCAGACGCTCTCTGGTTCGGGGAAGTTCGAAGGGATCTACATCGGTTGCGTAAAGTAGTCCCCCCGGAGCCAAACACTTAAGCATCTCCAGGCTATGACCTCCAAAACCGAGCGTAGCATCTAGTCCTATTTGTCCGGGGACTATTTTTAAGAACTCCATGATTTCGTTAACACAAATAGAGCGGTGCATCCCAGCCGGAGTGCGCCCCTGTAATATAACCTTTGCAATGTCGTCAGCATACTGAGCGGGGTGCAGTTCTTTATACTTCTCTTTAAACAACTTTGGGTGTGTGCCGGCATATCTTACCCGACGCTGCGATTTTGGCTTCTGCTCATCCATAGTTGCAAAGTTAGTAATTTGATATCTTCTTCGTATTAAAGTTTTACCGCTTGAACGAACTAAAACGCTTAAATTTCATTCCGATATTGTATTTAAATAATATATTATAAGAATCTTACGAATAAAGAAATATCTAAATATTTTCTACTTTTAACAAAGAAAAAAGAAATATAATTCTTATGACTACCAACATTTCAGAAGAAATCAAACTTCGTCCGCTCGAGACCTCTGATAATAACCAAATTGCCCTGTTGGCCAACAATATTAAAATATGGAACAACGTAAGGGATTTGATGCCTTACCCTTACAGCCTGAAAGATGCCGACGAATTTATCGAGTTCTGTACGAACGAAGAACCAACCACAACATTTGCGATAGTATACAAGGGCGAATTAACCGGACTAATCGGACTAACGCTTCAGCGTGATGTATACCGACTGACTGCCGAAGTGGGTTATTGGCTGGGAGAACCATACTGGAATAAAGGCATTACTTCCAAAGCCCTCAAACTGATTTTAGAATATGGCTTTGCTAAGTTTGACTTAATCAAAATATACGCGGGTGTTTTCGAATATAACAAAGCTTCTCAGCGGGTTTTAGAAAAGACCGGATTCAAACTGGAAGGGGTTTTGAAAAAATCGGTAATCAAGAATAATGTGATATGTGATGAATATCGCTATGGGCTGCTGAAAGAATTGTATATAGTTTAAATCCTTCATTTTTGCATTGGATTTCAACTCGTTTATCCGATATTTATATGAAAATACTGTGCTTAGCCCATGCTGGAACCAATTTCAGAAAATATCATCTCCCAAACTTATTTGGTTGAAATAACCGGATTAGTGCAGGGTGTTGGTTTTAGGCCCTTTGTTTATCAAATTGCCCATGAATTTAACATAAAAGGCACGGTAGAGAACCGCAACAATGGCGTTTTTATTTATCTCAATGCTACCAATAGTAAGATTAGAAAATTCATCGATAGCATTAAACGCAAGGCTCCCCATGCTTCGTCCATAGATAAAATCGCTTATCATAAAGTACCCTCCCGAATTTTTGATCAATTTTCAATTGCTCCCAGTAAAACAAATTCTTCGGAGATAACAGAAATTAGTCCGGATATAGCCGTTTGCTCAAATTGCCTGGAAGATTTAAAGCTACAGGCCAACCGGACAAATTACCCTTTTATAAACTGCACCCATTGCGGTCCACGATTTTCAATTATAAAAGAGTTGCCTTACGACCGGCATTTTACCACCATGCAACCATTTGTAATGTGCCCACAATGCGCGCAGGAATACGAAAACATTGCCGACCGGCGATTTCATGCTCAACCTGTAGCATGCAATTCCTGCGGTCCTCACTATACTTTGATTGAAAAAGAACGCGTTGAAACTAATTTTGAATCTATTTTAAAGCGTATATCTGCTTTACTAAACCAGGGGGAAGTTATTGCAATTAAGGGACTGGGCGGATTTCACCTGATGTGCAATGCTTATAACTTTGAGGCGGTGGCAAAAATCCGAACTATCAAGAACCGGGATAAAAAACCGTTTGCAGTAATGTGTCCTGACATCCAAACGGCAAATGAAATTGCCTGGGTAAGTAAGTTGGAAGAACAGCAACTTCTGTCGTGGCAACGCCCCATTGTTTTACTCCAATCGAAACAAAAGCTTGGAAAGGGGATTTCGGGAAGCCTCAACACTATTGGCATTATGCTCCCTTATCTTCCCTTGCATTACTTGTTGTTCGAGCATTTGAAAACAAATTGCATCGTTTTAACCAGCGGAAATTTATCGGACGAACCCATTACTATTGATAACGATACTGCTATCCAAACTTTTAAGGAAATTACGGCAGCAGTAGTGACCAATAACCGAGAAATCTACAATCGTTGCGACGATTCTGTGACTGCCATTTTCAAAAAAACACCGGTTATACTGAGGCGTTCGCGGGGGTATGCCCCCTCTCCTATTAAATCATCACTTTTAACGGAGGGGATTTTTGGAGCCGGCTCAGAGTTGGTAAACTGTTTCGCGATGGGAAAAGCAAATCAGGTAATCCTCAGCCAATACATGGGCGATTTGAAAAACAAGGAAACCCTCGATTTTTACACCGAAACTTTTACACGTTTTTCGAGGCTATTTAAATTCAGCCCATCGTTAGTTGTTAATGATCTGCACCCCAACTATCTTTCGTCGAAGTTTGCCGGGGAGTTAGCAGAAGAACATCGCATACCAATTATTTCAGTCCAGCACCATCATGCGCATATTGCAGCCTGCATGGCCGAATACAATATGGATGAACCTATAATTGGAGTTAGCATGGATGGGGTAGGTTTAGGAACAGACGGTCAAATTTGGGGCGGAGAGTTTTTTATCGCAGACCTGCAAAATTTCGAAAGGGCTTTTCATTTTGAATATGTCCCAATTTCCGGTGCTGATCACATTTCCTCCCAACCTTGGCGTTCGGCACTGGCCTATCTGAAGTATTATTATGGCAATGAGACCTTAAATTTGGACTTGCCTTTCATTAAAAATCTGAATTCAAAAGATGTTTCTTTATATATGCAGCTTCTTGACAAAAAAGTGAATTCCATAAATTACTCCAGTGCAGGCCGACTTTTCGATGCAGTTTCTGCTATTCTGCAAATATGTGTAAATGCCGGATACCATGCCGAAGCTCCCATGTTGCTTGAATCGGCAATCAACCCAAAGATTACGTCCGTCTATCCTTTCGAAATTATTGGGACTACAATCTCCTTCAAACTAATGTTTGCAGCGATAGTCCGGGATATAAATCAAAAGCTATCCATATCAGCGATTTCTGCGAAATTTCATAATACAATTGCCAAAACCGTTTTCGAGGTATCCCGGCAAATAGCAGATAATAGCGGAATAAATAAGGTAATTATTTCGGGAGGGACATTTCAAAACCGCTATTTAACAGAGAAATTAATCAAAATTTTCCATCAATCTAACCTAAAATTATATGTTCCATCGCGTATCCCGGCGAACGACGGTGGAATTGCGCTGGGGCAGGTAATGATTGCCGCAAAAAGGAGGAAAAATGGTGAAGTGAATTGATAAAAATTGTACATTTAATTTGAGACAGATAAGAACATTTAATACCGTTGATATGTTGATAGATGGCTGTAAAAAACAGTATAGTTTCTTAATGTCGGCTTTTATGTCAGAAAAATCAAATGACAACTACCCAAAACTATGCATGAGCTATCCATTGCCCAAAGTATTTTAGATATTGCGGTACAGGAAATGGAGAAAGCCCATGCCAGCAGTATTAGCGAATTAGAACTCGAAATAGGCCAACTTGCCGGAATAGAGTTTGAGTCGCTGAAATTTGCATTTATGGCAGTTACGAAAAACACGCCTCTGGAACATGCAAAACTCGTTATTCAAATCCCGGAGGGACAAG
The DNA here is from genome assembly GCA_020048915.1 of Bacteroidota bacterium. Taxonomy (GTDB): domain Bacteria; phylum Bacteroidota; class Bacteroidia; order Bacteroidales; family JAAUTT01; genus JAAUTT01. The sequence continues at coordinate 5,751 of JAIFLU010000222.1, forward strand.
CGTTTTGTATGGATTGTAATATTTCATTTTTGTGCGATTCATTCATAACACAATGCCCCAAATGCAAAGGTTACCGGAATAACATTACTCAGGGAACTGAACTTCGTGTAAAATCAATATTAATTGACTAAAAACTATTGCTATGTGTACAACCTGCGGATGCAACGACCCCAAAAACTCCTTTACCATGGCCAGTCCTGATGACCATGCACATACACATCACTCCGGAGAGACACATGCTCATGGACATTCTCACGGCCATCATCACCATGCTCATCCCCATAGTCATTCTGTCGATTCGGACCACTCACACGAACATGATGAATCCGATCATCACCACTCTGAACCTACAAAAATTGATGTTAACATGGATATCCTGGGTCAGAATAATTTATTGGCACAGCGCAACAGAGGCTATTTTGAAGCCAAAAATATTCTGTCCCTTAATATGATGAGCGCTCCCGGCTCAGGGAAAACCAGTTTATTGGAGCGAACAATTGTCGATCTTAAAAATGAAATTTCATTTTTTATTATAGAAGGCGACCAACAAACCATGAACGATGCAGACCGCATCAACGCCACCGGAGCGCCTGTGGTGCAAATAAATACCGGTTCCGGGTGCCACCTCGATGCCGACATGGTAAACCAGGCTGTTAAGAAATTAAAAGTAACGGATCATTCGGTAGTGATAATTGAAAATGTAGGTAACCTGGTTTGTCCGTCGTTATTCGATTTAGGCGAATCGAAAAGAGTAGTAATTATAAGTGTTACCGAGGGAGAAGATAAACCATTGAAATATCCAACGATGTTTCAAAAGGCAGATATCTGTATCATCAACAAAACTGACTTGTTACCTTACCTGGATTTTAAAATGGATAAGGTTAAAGAATATGCCTTGCAGGTAAATCATCACCTGGAATTTTTCGAAGTATCAGCGAAAACTGGAGAAGGATTATCAGAATGGTATCACTGGCTTATGAAGTCGAAAAATGCTATAAGTGAATTATAGGCTAATGCTTTCAGAAATTACCTCTATCTTTAATTTTTCAGCCTGAATTAATACTTGCTCATACACCTGAGGAAGTGTTTTTAAAATTTCCGGAGACAGCTCCATTCCTATTTCCTGCTTAGGATCAATAGATACCACTATTAGTATTATTTCAGGTAAATGGTCTAAAACTGTTGCTGTATCGAGCAAATCTTTCAATCCAATATCGTGGGTAGTCAGCGCCCTGGGGAAATCTTTGGAATAACGGGGTTTTATCACCTGCATTGTTCCAACCGGACTATCGTCGAGTGTGGCATCAATCAATATCATCTTTTTGTAATCGAACATGAGTGTTAACAGATGAAAGCCTCCGGTACCACCATCGAGTAAATCAACAAATGCCGGAAGAGACTGTTTTTTCATATACTCAACCGCATGAACCCCTAGTCCCTCGTCACCTAAAAGGATATTCCCGACTCCCATAACTAGTATTTTTTCCAAAATAATGCCTCCTTTACAGTTTCATTAAATATTACAAATAATTAAAAGTTGAGACTGTGTGAAAGTCAGTTAATTATCGCATTTCGGCTCCGCTCAATGTGACAATTAACTGGTTTTCAACGGTCAGGCTACGCGAAGTCGAAGGCTTATCCCACTTTTTACACAGCCTCAGCCTTCCCAAAAATTCATTTCCTGGTTAAAGTTAAACCTTTACTTTCTTTTTAACCTCTTCCATATGACCTTTTTCAATAAACTTCCATCCACCGATCATCGATGATGTTACACCGCGCCTTTCGACATAATCGTGGTAAAATACCAGATAAATATGGATAATGGCAAACACAATAAAGAGCCACATAAAAATATGATGAATCATCCTTGTGTTAAAATCTCCTCCCAATATAGGAACTATCCATGCAAAGAGTTTTGGGAAGAAAGACTTACTCATAGCAGCATACAATCCAAATCCGGTTAAGCTCTGAACCAAAAAAGCAAGGAAGGTAAAAAAGTAAGTCAGGCTGGCAAGGGCATTATGCCCCACTGAATCAATCGGCTTTTTGCTCACCATCAGGATATCCACCTTAAGTACATCCAACACTTCCTGCCATTGCGATTTGCGGTAAGGAATAAAATTATCCCACTTGGCATATTTATTTCCTACAAATCCCCAGTATAGCCGATATACAAAATTGAAAAAGAATATAAAGGCTGCTACAAAATGGATAAAACGCACTGTTCCAAACCAATATCCAAAGGATGCCTCGGCTGAATTTTGGAGAGCAATAGGATATCCAATAAGGAATCCCGTAACACAAAGCACCAGGATAGACAAAGCATTTATCCAATGATAAAACCGCACTGGCAACTGCCATACATAAACGGTTTCGTTATGTTCTGCTTCTTTTTTTTCTTTCATAAACGTTCAGTTTAGAAGGTATGAAGCTGGTGCAGGTATGTTCCTTTTTCGTCGTATAAATGCACGGCACATGCCAGGCACGGGTCGAAAGAGTGAATAGTACGCAGAATTTCGAGTGGCTTTTCAGGATCAGCAATTGGAGTTCCAATCAGAGACTCTTCGTAAGCAGACCGCTGTCCGTTCATATCGCGAGGAGAAGCATTCCAGGTGCTGGGAACTACCAATTGATAGTTGTCAATTTTTTTATCTTTAATTACTATCCAATGGGCTAGTGCTCCGCGTGGAGCTTCGGTAAGTCCAACCCCTTTTGCTTCGGCAGGCCATGTTTCCGGATCCCATTTTTCGGTATTAGCGGTTCGCGTATCCCCGTTTTTAATATTCGTTATCAGGCTATTGAAAAATTCCAGTCCCCAGTCAGCTACTAATTTAGTCTCCAAGCCTCGGGCTGCTGTGCGGCCTAAAGTTGAGAACAGTGCTTCAACAGGTGCTTCGAGGGCGCTTAAGCCCCATTTTACCACTTCCTGAATTTCTTTATTCCCGGCTGCAAAACCAACCAGCATGCGCGACAATGGCCCTACTTCCATAGGATTCCCTTTCCAACGCGGTGTTTTTAGCCAGCTATATTGTTCTTCGACCTTTAAATAATCGTAAGGAGGCTTTGGTCCCGTGTAATGTAAATTGGTTTCTCCTGCCCAAGGATGCTTGCCGGTTTTATTACCATCGGAATAATTATAATACGAATGGGCAATAAACTCTTGAATTTGCTGAGGATCAGATGCATCAACCGGAATAATCTTTGTCAAATCCCTGTCCATTACTATTCCCCGGGGAAATTTAAACGATTCAGGATTGTTATATCCATTCAAAGGCAAATCGCCATAAGCCAGATAGTTTTTAAGTCCCCCGCCAATAGCACCCCAATCGCTTTTGTAATATTTTGCCACTGCTACCAAATCGGGAATGTATACCTGATTTACAAATGTTTTTGCATCTTCCAAAAGTTTTTGAACATACGCTAACCGTTCCGCATTAATGGCATTATTACCATCCAGGTTTATAGCACAGGGAACACCACCAACCAGATAATTCGGATGTGGGTTTTTCCCTCCAAAAATGGTATGGACTTTTACAATTTCCTTTTGCCACTCCAAGGCTTCCAGATAGTGTGCTACCCCAATCAGGTTGACTTCGGCAGGAAGTTTATAGGCAGGATGTCCCCAATATCCATTGGCAAAAATTCCAAGTTGGCCGCTTTCGACAAACCCTTTCAAGCGTTTTTGCAGATCGGAGAAATAACCTGGTGAACTTTTTGGCCAGTTGGATAAGGATTTGGCAATATCAGAAGTTTTCTGAGGGTCGGCGCTTAAGGCCGAAACAACATCAACCCAATCGAGTGCATGCAAATGGTAAAAATGAACCACATGGTCCTGCATGTACTGAGCGCAAAACATCAGGTTCCGTATCAAATCGGCATTAGGAGGAATAACCATTCCCAACGCATTTTCGACTGACCGAACCGATGCCAGGGCGTGCACGGTAGTACAAACACCACATACCCGCTCTACGAATGCCCATGCATCTCGAGGGTCGCGGCCTTTAAGAATAATTTCGATACCCCGGACCATGGTTCCTGAGCTAAAAGCGTCAACTATTTTTCCATCTTTAATTTCTGCTTCGATGCGTAAGTGACCTTCGATCCTGGTAATTGGATCTACAACAATACGTTGAGTCATAATTTACCTCCGGTTTTAAGCTATGTTATTATCAGTAGTTCTTAATCCTTTCATAATTTCTTTCCGTTTACGGATATTCGTAACAACAGCATGAGCAGCTATGCCTGCAACTGTTACTGCGCCCAAGCCAATTCCAACTTTATCGGCAGTGCTTTCAATGCCAAATCCAGGGAAATTTGCCAAATGCTTGTAGAATGGACCATTATCCCAGAAATTGGCTTCGGAACATCCAATACAGGGGTGACCCGATTGAATTGGAAAACTTACACCATTGTTCCACTTAATTACACCACAAGAGTTATAGGTATTGGGACCGCGGCATCCCATCTTATAAAGACAGTATCCTTTTTTGGCATTTTCGTCGTCCCACGATTCAACAAATAATCCAGCATCGTAATTTGGCCGTCGATAGCAGGTATCGTGAACCCGGCTCGAATAAAATGCTTTTGGGCGACCCAAACTGTCAAGCTGCGGAATACGGTCGAATGCAAGAATATGAACAATGACCCCAGCCATAACCTCAGCAATTGGAGGGCATCCCTGAACATTAATAACGGTTTTGCCTTCTGCTAGTTTATAGATTGGAGTAGCACCTGTTGGATTGGGATTTGCCGCCTGCACACAACCTGCTGATGCACAATTCCCCCAAGCTATAATCGCTTTGGCATCTTTTGATACTTCCTTAAATATGTCGTATGAAGATTTTCCTCCAATACAACAATAAGCTCCATCTTCCTTGGTAGGGATAGAACCTTCGACTAGCAACACATATTGTCCTTTATACTTTTCGATGGTGTTTTTTAAGGTAGCTTCGGCTTGATGACCAGCGGCAGCCATAAGGGTTTCGGTGTAGTCGAGCGAAATTTTATCGAGAATTACATCGGCAACCAAAGGATGCGAAGACCGAATAAACGACTCGCTGCAACAGGTACATTCCTGAAAATGCAGCCAAACAACTGGTAACCGGGATTTTGTTTCCAACGCTTTTACCACCTGGGCAATGCCGGTTGATTCCAAGCCCAGCGCTGCCCCAATAAAGGTGCAGAATTTCATAAAATCGCGCCGGGAGTGACCTTTGGCTTGCAGCTCCTCATAAACAGTAGGCCTTGTCTCATTCATAGTACACCTCCATTAATTAGTGTTTAAAATTGTATGGTCTGTATAAGGCTTAATTTCTTTCGTCTCGTATTGAACGGTAATAAATACCTTATCTCCCAAATGAATGTCGGCGGCTGAATCTCCTTCCATAAACAAGTATTCGGGCTTGCAAAATACTCGTACATAATTCTGTTCGCCAGGATTGGTGATTATTTCAGAAATCTCACCACTTAAAAACATCGTATAGGTCTTTTTGTCCGACATGTAATAGTTATTAGCTGGGGCTATCAGCCAATTAATGTGCCGAAAAATAGTATTGCAAATAACCGCATTCCCTTTAAAATTTATATGCCTGATATTATGATATTTATATATACACTTTTAGGGTAAATAAAAATTGAAGGAAGGTAAAGAAAACGATATTCCGTAAAATAAATGCGGATATCCGTATCCGAAATTATAAAAGTCTATTAAAATGAATGCTGTTCAATAAAATGGTCGTAAAGATATCGGGCAATGTCATTAATAATCAGGTGGACAGGTTTGTCTTTTGTAAAACTAAATTATCGTCAATTCGATGTAAAGCAAAAAATTTCAGATCAATAAAAATTGCATTGTTAATATTATAATTAAGTCAAATTAACATCCTTTTGTCACTTTTTTGGGAGCAAAAAAGTAACCCAAAAACTCTTTGACGGCGCGAACGCGGTCCGTCTCGTTCCTCGACTCCCCTTGATCGGCTCTCGTTCCTCGACTCCCCTTGATCGGCGCGCCGTCGCTAAGGAATATGAGGTTTACGGCTTTGCCGGGCTTCGACTAATGGCTTTCATGAGACTCAAATCATATTGCCAATGATTAAAGTAAAATTAATTATTACAAATTAATTAGTTCTACTACAAATTAGATTTTTCAACTTTTATTACCCTATCCCTAATGGGTGAAAAGTTGAAAAACCAACCTGCTCCCTTTAGGGTTAGGGTAATGAGGTTGATTTTGCGTTGAATCTGTCAAAGTTCCTATGTTTGTAAAATGACAAATGCGATAGTAATAGCATAAGCTAAAGAGTATTATTTTAGAGGTTCACAAACT
>JAIFLU010000112.1 GCA_020048915.1 Bacteroidota bacterium
ATTATCCGCACTATGGTAATCAGGGTGGTGAACCTTCCTCCATTATCCGGAAAGGAGACTGGAAACTGATTCATTACTACGAAGACGGTCATAACGAATTATACAACCTGAGAACAGATATTTCGGAAACAAGGGATGTTTCTGGCAACAATCAAAAACTGGTTAGTCTATTGCATCAAGAATTGTTTGATTATTTGCGTGAAGTTGGTGCCCGGTTTCCTGAAAAGGATCCCGAATATTCAGCCGAAGGTGAACGAAAATATCTTGACGGTATTGTAAAAACCCGTTTACCGCAGCTGGAGGAGCAGCGACTTAAATTTCTATCGAAGGATTTTGAACCGGGAAATAACTGGTGGGGAAGTGAGGTCGTTGAGAAATAGGCAGATCCGCTGAATGTCGGGCAACATCTTAAAACTCGTCAGTCAACTGCACCTAGAATTATTTGTTTACCTACAAAGAGATGATGCCAGATGATTAAAACTGACCATTTGCCTCTTTCTTCAAAACATATAGGTTTTAAAACTACAGATAGCCGATCTTGCTAAAATCTAATTTTATCCATTACTTTTGTCGTTCAAAAGAACTAGCTGCTGAATGGAAACGATGGACAGTTTTCTTCTCGAGGAAATAAAAAATGGCAACTCCCGTGCTTTCGACAAAATTTTCAGCGAAAATTATCTGAATCTTTGTCGTTTTGCCAATTCCATTGTCCAAGATGAAGATTCAGCCCGGAATATTGTACAGCAGGTATTTATTAATCTATGGGAAAACCGCGAAAATGCGGGCCATATAGAACGTTTGGCTCCCTATCTCACAACTTCGGTTCGAAACAGCAGCCTTAACTTCCTCAAAAGAGAAAAGAGAAATGTTGAGATAACAGCCATACCAGCCAGCATACAAACTGACCATACTACCGAACAACAATTAAATCTTGCCGAATTTGAAGAGCAATTTATTATTGCCCTGAACGAATTGCCCGAAAGATGTAAAATGGCTTTCGAATACAGCCGGTTTCGGGAATTTACAAACAAAGAAATTGCCCAGCGAATGGGAATTTCTGTGAAAGGCGTTGAAGCATTGATGGGCCGATCGCTGAAAATATTGCGTGCTGCATTGATCGATTACCTGCCTTCTTCACGAAATTCCCGATTAAAAGATTCGATGCTGTTTATGCTCATCCGCATGGTAAAGTTTAAATCTCCCCGGTAGACATTTCTCATCATTAACAACTTCTTCAAACTCTGTTGTTGTATTAAATTCCATTACACAGAGGAATACAGGAGGTTTCACGGAGGAATACAAGAGAAAACAGCCAAATTTACGCCACTGACAGTAAAATACACTCGCTACCGTAAACCCCGGGGTTAAAACCCTTGGCTAATATTTCACCCATACGTCACAGTAATACATTTTTTTTATTTCTTTATGTAGGGTAACGATACCCCTCAATTGTCATTCAAATGAAAGGATGTTTATGATGAATTACGAAGACAAAGATACGCATATAGAAGAACTGATAATCAGGTCGTTTTCCGGAGAACTTAATCCCAACGAAACCGATGAGCTGAATAACTGGCTTAACGCGAGCCAAGAAAACAAATATGAATACAACGATTATTTTCAGATATGGAAAAGCTCCGATCGGCTAAAACTAAAATCGGAAATAAATATTCCGGAGGCATTGGCCGAAACCAGGAAAAGAGCAGGGATTGCTAAGGGCGCTCGGAAAATTCTCCTTACCCTGTCGCGAATTGCTGCTATTTTTATTTTGGCTGTAATTATTTCGGTTGTTTACAATAAGGTTTTTGTTTCAACCCCCAAACCAATCGCAATAACCTATCAACAGATAAAAGCTGCTTTTGGAACACAATCGCGGATAGAACTACCCGACGGTACCATCGTATTTCTCAATTCAGGTAGTTCCATGCGCTTTCCGAGTTCCTTTAACACGAGCGAAACCCGTAAAGTTGAACTTACCGGCGAAGGCCATTTCAGCGTTACTAAAAATGAAAAGCAACCATTTATTGTGGTTACAGATAAATTTCAGGTGAAGGTTTTGGGAACAACTTTCAGTATCAATGCTTATCCGGGGAATTCTTTTTACACAGTAGCTTTGGTCGAAGGCAAGGTGAACCTCTCGCATCCGGGGAATGAAGAAGAAATTGAAATGCAAAAAAACCAGGTTTGTTATTTCAACCAGGGAGAAAACAAATTCACTCTTCATAATGAAGAAAACCTTAATAAATACACCCAGTGGATTAATGGCAAAATAGTGTTTTATAACGACCACATAAACACTGTGGTGGAGAAACTCGAAAACTGGTACAATGTCGATATAGAAATTGCCGACACAAAACTTGAAGCATATCGGTTTACAGGTACTTTTATGGACGAACCCATTGAGCAGATACTGGATGTTCTCAATTTAACATCGAACATGCAATATAAAATTTATAGTGCTAAAAAAATGGTGGACAACATCTACAGCAAAAGAAAAATAGTTTTAAAATCGAAATAATGTTTAACTACTAAAACCTTTATGCCTATGACATAAAAACAAAAAAAATACAGGAAAGTGTTGGAAGCACTCTCCCGTATTCAAATCCATAACGCTGCTCAGCAGACTATTACTAATTAACTTTAAACGAAACAAATTTATGAAAAAAAACTTCAACATGTGTGGGGTTCCGTATAGGAATTTACTACAAAAACTACTATTAACTATGAGACTTGTACTGTTTATCCTAACAACAACAACTTTAAGTCTTTTTGCCACCGGCACATATTCCCAAAATGCCAGGGTATCGATCGATATGAAAAACTCATCTGTAAGAGATGTATTATCGAGCATCGAAAAATCGAGCGAGTTCTTCTTTATCTACAACAACGAGCTGATTGATGTAGAGCGCAAAGTTGATATAAATGCAGAAAACCAGAAAATTGGCGATGTATTAAAAAGACTTTTTAGTCCCGAAGAGGTTGAAATCGCCATTGTGGACCGCAAAATCATTCTGGCACCGGCCTATATGAAAGTTCAACAGCAAAAAGTTACAGGTAAAGTTACCGATGCCTCAACAGGGGAGCCAATAATTGGAGCCAATTTAATAATTGAGGGAACAACCTCTGGAACAACAACCGATGTGAATGGAAAATTCAGTCTGGAAGCTAATAATGGAGCCGTAATTGTAATTTCTTTTCTAGGATATAATAGTGAAAGAATAACCATTAGCGGACAATCTACTTTGGATTTAGACATTAAACTGGTTACGGATATTACAAAGCTTGACGAAATAGTGGTTATTGGCTATGGTACAGTTAGACGGAGCGACCTAACAGGTTCTGTTACTTCTGTTTCATCTAATGATATAAGAAAACAGCCTGTAACTACATTAGGTCAAGCCATTCAGGGAAAAGCTGCGGGTGTTGTTGTAAGCAATAATTCAGGAGCTCCGGGTGCGGGTCTTAAAATTCGTATTCGTGGAGCCAACTCAATGAAGGGAAGTAATGAGCCATTATATGTCGTGGATGGCGTTGCGCTTAATATTGGCATTAGCGATTTGAATGTTAATGATATTGAGTCAATTGAAGTGCTCAAAGATGCCTCTTCTACTGCGGTTTATGGATCCAGAGGCGCAAATGGCGTGATCATGGTTACAACCAAAAAGGGTAAGAATGAAGCAACGAAAGTTCAATTGACCGTAAATACCGGAATTAATCAATTGGGCAAGAAATATGATTTGCTCGATGCAGGTTCATTTGCCGAGTTAGCCAATGTATATAAACCTAATTACTTTACGGCTGAACAGATTGCTGATTTTAAAGCTAAGGGGGGGGGTGACTGGCAAGATGAAGTATTTCAAACAGGAGTATCACAGGATTATCAGTTAAGCCTAAAGGGTGGATCTGCAACATCTAATTACTATGTGTCAGGTAATTATATCGATCAAACGGGGATTGTTTTAGGTTCGAAAGCTGCTAAATATTTAGTTCGTTCTAATTTTTCTACTAGTTTGGGCACTAAAATTAAGTTTGATTTAAATCTTTTTGCTACCCGCCAAACATCAAAAAATACAGGAGATAATGGTTCAAAAGGAGCTCCACTATGGAATACCCCACTTTTTCCACCAACTTTCCCAATTTACACCAGCTCTGGAACATGGAATCGTACTGATAATCTTTCAGGACCTGGGCTGATGAATCCAGTAATGGTACTCAAAGAACGCTATAGTGATTACACATCCAACTCAATTGCGATTAATTCGCGGGTTGTTTATAATATACTCAAGAACCTAAAATTAGACGTTGTTTTCGGAGTGGACAACAATACCGGACTTAGCGGTTTCATTACCAATAAAGTCATGAACCCGACGACCACCTCGGCATCGTTGACCGATAGTAAGTCAATTACTTGGCAGAACAGTAATATCTTAACTTATCAGGCAAAAATTAGTGATGCTCATGATTTTACTATTATGGCAGCGAACGAACAATCGAAATTCGTTTACAACGGATTTGGTGCAAACGGGTCCGATATTAATCCAATTTCTATCGGTTATGATAATTTAGGAATAGCTAATACAAAAAACATCAATTCAAATCGGTCTCAGTATAGTCTTCAGTCTTATTTTGGCCGGTTATCTTATTCTTTCAAAAATAAGTACTTATTTACTGCCACATATCGTGCAGATGGGACTTCAAAATTTCAAGGAAAAAATAAATGGGGTTATTTCCCTGCAGCAGCTGTTGCTTGGAGGGTTACCGAAGAATCGTTCATGAAAAGTCTAGATGCAATAAGCAACTTTAAACTTCGCGGTAGCTGGGGTGTCACCGGAAATCAAGGGATTAATGCCTATGCCACTATAGCAAAAATTGGATCGATGTCAAACTCCTACGGTTTGCCCACTATGTTCCCAGGATCAATTGTAGTTGATGCCGATAATCCCGATCTGAAATGGGAAACTACCACGCAAACCAATGTAGGAATGGATGTTGCATTATTTAATGGAAAGATTAACCTGTCGGCCGACTATTATGTAAAAAATACATCTGACCTGCTTCATTATGCAGCAATACCATTGTATAATGGTGGTGGTGGCGTAAATAAAAATATAGGTGAAATGGAAAATAAAGGATTTGAAGTCGCAATTTCAGCAACTCCAATTGTTAAAGGTGATTTCTCTTGGAATTCCAGTTTCAATATTTCAGCGTACAAAAATAAACTACTTAGCTTAGGCAAAGATACCTTCTTGTTGGGCGGCAACTATGCATCTGGTTTAACTTTTGAATCGCCATTTGCGATTAAAGTTGGTGAATCAGTGGGTTCCTTCTGGGGATATGAGTGGATGGGCATCTATAAGAGCGAAGAAGCTACTGAAGCCGCTACATATGGATTTAAGCCCGGAGATAATAAATACCTGGATTATAACAACGATGGGAAATTGGATAGCAAGGATAAACATATTATAGGCAATGCATTGCCCAAATTTGTATGGGGCTTTGATAACTCATTTAATTATAAGAACTTTGACTTAAACGTGTTGGTACAGGCCGTAGTTGGAAGAGAAACACTAAACACAGTTTATGCCTGCGCCACCACAATCATATCCGATGCAACTGCAATTTCGCATGTCGATGGCCAGGATTATTGGAGTACCAGTAATGAAAATGCTCGATTCGCGAGTCCAACTACAAGTACTGGTAAAAATTTAATCGAGTCGACACAATTTTTGCAGGATGGAAGTTATGTGAAAGTCAAAAATATCGCATTATCATACAGCATCGGCAAAGCTGTTACCCGCATTGCAGATTTGAAACTGACTATCAGCGGGCAGAATATTTTGACTTTTACCAAGTATAAAGGATATGACCCTGAGACATCTACTTCTGGTAATGATATTGATGGAGCAATCGACGTTGGTTCATATCCAAATGCCCGTACAATAACATTTAGTGTACAAGCAAATTTCTAAACCAAATCACTAATTTAAAAAGATAATGAAAATGAAAAAATATATGTCCCTTTTCTTGCTTGCAGGAATATTATTTTCATGTAGCAAAGATTTTCTAGATGAAAGGACTTATGGGTTGATTCGACCTGACAATTACTTCACGTCTGTCAGTGATCTTGAAAAATGCCTAAACGCCCTATATAGCAGCAAAAACTTAATGTATAACGAAAGTGGAACGATGGCTGCATGCATGGGTGGGGATGATGTAACTACTCAGGCTGGTGGTAATAAGTCTGGCTATCTTCAGTTTGATGTGTTCAGCACTCAGGATAATAATGACCGTTTAAGAGCATCTTGGAGCGGAGCATATGGTACCATCAAACAAGCAAATGTGATCATTTCCAATATTGATAATTTTGTTGAACCTAAGGATCAACCAACACTATTACAAAACCAGAAAGACCGGGCCATGGGGCAAGCCTATTTTATGAGGGCCTTAGCCTACTTTAATCTTGTTCGTATATTTGGAGAAGTGCCACTTGTAACGGAAGTAACAATTGATTATACAACCTCTAAATCTTCGTTCGCTGATGTTTATGCACTTATTGTTTCGGATTTGACCAAAGCGGAATCATTGGTGCCGGCAAATTATTCTAACGCTCCGGATGCTTCGGCACTTGAAAAGAGCTCTGCCCATGCTCGTGTCAATATAGGTGCGGTTAAAGCGCTTTTGGCTTCCGTATATTTAAACATGGCTGGTTATCCTTTAAATCAAGAATCAAATTATGCCCTCGCTGCGCAAAAAGCAAAAGAAGTGATTGACAGCGAGGCTTCGTATGGCTACAAGCTTTTAGCTAACTATGGAGACCTTTGGAAGTGGCAAAACGGATGGAAAGATAAAGGTAATGCTGAAGATGTTTTTGCATGTTTTTTTAATCATACTGCCGGTGATTGGAGTAATGGTGGAACATGGGCTAATGGGAACATGAATGCGCCAATGGCTTACTTCCCTGAAAATTTCGGTGGCTGGTCAGATGTTTTTGCAGAACTGACTTTCTTTAACGAATTTCCTGCAGGGCCAAGAAAGGATGCTACATTTATTACGAGTGGCCAAAAAACACCTTCCAGCCCTGTAATTACATGGCCAGATTTTGCTTACAAACATCCGTATTACAATAAATATACTGATTTCCCCGGTTATGATCCAAATAACATGGGTGCCTGGCTTGATTGGTGGAGCAGCCGTACCGTTCAGGTAATCCGGTATGCTGAAGTATTGCTGGTTTATGCCGAAGCAAAAGCAATGTCGGGCGGACCAGACGCATTGGCCTACACCTGCTTAAATAGGGTAAGAACTAGGGCTGGTCTAGATGATGCTCCAGCTGGTTTAAGCAATACCGCATTTCGCGATATGGTAATCACCGAACGCAAATGGGAGTTCGCAGGTTTGGAACCTTGTTCCCGTTGGTTTGATATGGTTAGAACAGAAACCGTTGAGAGTGCAACGGCCAAAAGAAATTCGGCAGAAGTTCCGTTGGCCAACCAACCCACAAAGGATCGGTATTTCGCTCCGGTGCCACAGGGAGATCGGGTTCTTAATCCGAATTTGTAGATTTATCTGCAACCATTAATTGTTCAAAAAATAGGAATTTTAGAGTCTGGTTTTTTTTTATTTCCAGACTCTAAACTATTTCCTTTGAATTTAATTATTCCACATCATTGATTTATTGCATTTGCTTTTATCAAATAAAAAAACTACTAAATACAACAATATGAAAAATTTAGTGTTTGCAATTTTAGCACTTGTATCCTTATATAGTTGTTCAAAAAAAGAAATTGAAAAATTAGCTCAAGATACTAAGGGTAAACCTTCTAAATTAAAAAGTGCAGCCTATGCTCCATCAGGGTATTCCTTGGTTTGGGAAGACAATTTTGATTCATTCAAAACCAGCAATTGGTCAGTAGGTTGTAAAGATGCAACATCTGGAAATCTTATACCAGGTGCATCTGGAACATACTTGCTTGGCGCTGGTTATGATGGTTACATTACTTCGGAGGATTCTTATGTGTCTAATGGATCTCTTAATCTAAGAAATCAGAAAAGAACCTATACAGGAACTGACCCGGCAGGAACCTATCAATATACTACCGGATGGGTTAATTCAATGCACAAGGTATTCCTAAATAAAGGATATATTGAAGTCCGCGCCCAATTTCCATCGGGCGATAAAGTTTGGCCAGCAATATGGCTTGCTGCCGAAGATTTGGTTTGGGGTCCTGAATGGGATTTATGGGAATATTTTGGATATAGGAGCGATGTTGGTTACGACAATATGGGCTTGCACCTTATGACAGGTACATACCCGACTACTACCTGGTATTCTTCATGGATTAAGCCCTATGATGGATCTTACGACTGCGAAGCCTGGCATGTATATGGCTGGGAATGGACAGATACATATGCCAAATGGTACATAGACGGAGTACTGGTTCATACACTTCTTGCAAACTCAGTCAACAGTTGGCCAAACGAAAACATGTACCTGATTTTAAATAATGAAACAAATGCAAGTAAGGTTGAGACTGCCACTACCTGGCCTAATTCTTTGGTTATTGACTACATTCAAATATATCAAAAAAGTAGTGGAAGTGGTTTTACTTTTACTAATGGAGGTTTTGAAACAGGGTCAACTAGTCCCTGGGTTCCGTATGGAACTACTTCAATTACAACTTCAAATAAGCGAACAGGTACTTATTGTGCAAAAATTGGAGCTGACAATTCAGGATTTGAGTATACCATTACAGGACTTAGCCCAAATACAACTTATACATTCAGAGGTTACATCAAATCAGCTTCTTCCAGCCAGTATTCAAATATAGTAGTCAAGAATTATGGTGGCAACCAAATATTGGCTTCTTCTAAAAGCACATCTTATACATTAAAATCTGTTACTTTTACTACCGGTCTTAATAATACAAGTGCAACACTTTGTTTCTTTAAATACGGTAATGGAACTGCAGCAGCATATGGCGATGATTTTACATTGGTTAAAAACTAAGTAGACTTATTCTAACCCTCTGTTCATATTGTTATTAAGATAGAATACTGTCTCATCTTCAAACCTAAATTTCACGAGAATGTAATTTAGTTATATAGTTGGCCTCGTGGAACTTTCATGTGCGAGGCTGTATTTCATCTTAATATTAGCTATGCTGAGCCCTTCGGGGTTCATGTACTTTTGTGCTACCATCTTTAAATAAAATTCAAGTAGCATGAAAGTTTCATCATAACAAAATTGATTTTAAAAGAATGATGGAACACCCATGTATTTAATTTTGTTATTGTTGTGTTTGCGTTTGGCAAAACATGGGTGTTTCATGAATTAAAATTTATACGATGAAAAACCGATTGACATTTTTAATCTTATATACAGCTTTATTCCTCTTTATACCAGCTTTATCAGGATGGTCACAGCCCTCGCAATTGGCTAAGCCTACCCTGCAGCAACTTGCCTTTCAGGATCTCGGGCTGGGAGTTTTTATCCATTATAGCATTGATACGTATGCTAGCCATGGCCTTCCTCCCGGCGAAACACCCAGTTCATCATTTAATCCAACTGAACTGAACCCAGAGCAGTGGGTGCTGGCCGCCAAGGCAATGGGTGCCACTTACATGGTGCTTACAGCCCGGCACGAGCAGGGATTCTGCCTTTGGCCGACCAAAACAACAGACTACAGTATCAAATCGAGTCCCTATAAGAATGGGAAAGGCGACATTGTTCGTGAGTTTACCGATGCCTGTCGCAAACATGGCTTAAAGGTCGGATTGTACACCGCCCCCTGGATCGATTCGAATTGGGAAACTCGGCAAGGTATAAAGGGAGCCAATTCAGGCCGGATCGACAAGCTGGATGATCCTGTTCTTTACGAAAAGGCTTTGCAGAAAGAGAAAGAACAAATCAGGGAATTGATGACCAACTATGGTTCTCTGGTCTTTATCTGGGATGATCATTTTGGACGATCCGATGCGTTGGATTCGATCCCACATGGAGGTAAGTTCAGGGAATTTTATGCCGCAATAACTAAATATGCCCATGAACTTCAACCAAATTGCCTATTGCTGGGACGGGATGTTGAGCATGTAGGCACCGAAGAAGGAAGAGCCTGCTACCCATTTTGGAATGCCTTGAATACCATTGATGGTACAACTTATACCGTAAGCAAGACCTATAGGTGGGATCACTGCAATAGCGGCGACCCTTTGGGCAAATTCTTCAGACCGCAACTATCTTGTACCACCGATGCTTTGAGCACAGGAGGCTGGATGTGGACCGGATCCCGCAAGATTCAGCCACTTGAACGACGCATGCAGGCCTATTATGAAACCATTGGCCGCGGGGCTGGCTTGATTGTGAACCTCACTCCTGACCGGCGCGGATTAATACCAGAAGACCTGGTTGCTGCAGCAAAGGAAATGGGTGATGAGATTGTCCGGCAGTTTGGCAATCCACTCGCACATTCTGAGTTGAAAGAAAAAGAACAGCTAATTCAGTTTAAAGGTCCTCAAACTATTGATCATGTTGTTTTAATGGAGGACTTAACTCAGGGACAGAAGATTGCCGGATACCTCCTGGAGGCCGAAGTCAATGGAACTTGGAAAATCGTTGTAAATGGTCAGACCATCGGTCATAAGCGAATTGATCAATTCGCCTCTGTAACTGCAACTGCTCTTCGGTTCTCTGTCACAAAATCGGTAGCCGATAATGTGAACATGAAAAAAATTGTTGTTTTTAAATCTTTACTGTAAATGGATTATTACAGGGTTATTGGTTAAATTATA
Source organism: Bacteroidota bacterium (assembly GCA_020048915.1). Classification (GTDB taxonomy): domain Bacteria; phylum Bacteroidota; class Bacteroidia; order Bacteroidales; family JAAUTT01; genus JAAUTT01. Next base: position 10,789 of record JAIFLU010000112.1, read on the forward strand.
AAGGCATTAGTATAGAAGGTAAAAGCGTAATCTTGAAATTTAAAATTCCACCTATTTTACTAGTAAATAGTTAGATACATGTTTGAAATATTTATATGATATTTTCTGAATTATAAAACAATTAAACAACCTATAATGAAAATCAAACCAATTTATAATGTCATCAGCTTTTTATTGCTGCTTGTCACATTAAGCACCCTCGCACAGTCAACGGTTACAGTTCGCGAAGCAGATGAAAATATTCCCACTTATTTGTCGGGGCCGCCTGAACCGAATCCTATGTTCTACTTCGGAAGGGGCACCCAGGGTGCTGAGCAACGAATCTATCCTTATCCACTCTATGATAACCTCACCAACAAGAAAGCCGACAAAAGCTATCATTTGATTTATCTTGAAAACGAATATGTCAAAATAAGCGTATTGCCCGAATTGGGAGGACGATTATTTTCAGCTGTCGATAAGACAAATAATTACAATTTTATTTATCCGCAACATGTCATTAAACCGGCGCTTATCGGGTTAACCGGTGCCTGGATTTCCGGAGGAGTTGAATGGAACATTCCACACCATCACCGGGCAAGCACATTCATCCCGGTACAGTATAGCATTGAAGAAGGTACTGACGGCAGCAAAACCATTTGGGTGGGCGAACTCGAAATACGCCATCGTATGCGCTGGGCTGTCGGATACACGTTGCGTCCCGGCAGCTCCATTGTTGAATGCAATGTAAAAATCATCAACCGCACCCCCGTTGAGAATACCATGCTTTGCTTCGCCAATATCGCTGTTTCCATCAACAAAGATTATCAGGTCATTTTTCCGCCAAGTACGCAATGGTCAACGGGACACAGTAAGCGAGATTTTCAACCCTGGCCTCTGGTTGGCGGTGTTGACGTGAGTTGGTACAAAAACAATAAAAGCTCAAATTCATGGTTTGCTGTGAATTATGAGGATGATTTTGTCGCCGGCTATGATCATGGCAAAAACGCCGGAATCATGAATATTGCCAATCACCATATTGTTTCAGGGAAGAAATTCTTTACCTGGGGTGTCGGAAATATGTGGGATAAAATCCTTACTGATGATGACGGCCCTTATCTTGAAATCATGGTAGGTGCATATTCCGACAATCAGCCCGACTACTCGTGGTTACAGCCCAATGAAGAACGTTCGTTTACTATGTCACTTTTCCCGTTCCGGGGTATCGATGGTGTGAAGAATGCTAATCTGGATGCCGCAGTTAACTTTGAGGTAAAAGAAGGGAAAGTCAATTACGGATTCTATACAACAAAAGCTTATGCTGATGCGACCGTTACGCTCAAGGCAGGAGATAAAATAATCTCAGAAGAACACATTTCAATCAATCCCGGTAAACCTTATTCCAAACAACTTGCACTACCTTCCGGTCTGGCAGAACATGAGCTTCGGGCTTCAATTTCGGACGGAGGACGCGAATTAGTTGCATACACCCCGGTTTTACTTCAGCCTACTCCGAAGCCAGCAGGTTATTCCGAACCCAAAGAACCGGCACAGATTAAAAATGATGAGGAACTTTTCCTGGCCGGTCAGCGAATCGATCAATTCCATAATCCGACACTTGATGCTGATCCATACTGGGAAGAAGCTCTGCGCCGCGATTCAGGAAATGTTGCCGCTAACACCGGAATGGGTCGTTTATGTTTGAGAAATGCCAGATATGTTCTTGCTGAAAAGTATTTTAACAAGGCCATTGAACGGCTTACCGCTCAATATACAACTCCAAAAGACGTTGAACCAATCTATTACCTGGGAGTAGCACTCAAAGGACAAGGACGTTTTGAAGAAGCATATACCGCTTTTTACAAAGCAACCTGGAAACAGGAATGGAAAGCACCTGCTTATTGTGCTTTAGCCGAGATTGCATCCTTACAGGCAAAGTACTCAACCGCACTCGATCATGTCAATCTTGCACTCGATGCCAACGCCTATAATGTTCGTGCATACGTGTTGAAAGCCGCTTTACTGCGTCATTTCAACCGGAATGAGGAGGCTCAAAAACTGGTTGCTTTTGCCAAAGAAAAATGCGATCCTCTCGATGCTCAATTAATGGCAGAACAATGGCTTGCTTCCAAAGATGCCAATGCTGCGAAAACTCTTTTTTCAACCTTAATTAACCATCCAATTAATGCTGAGGAAATTGCGTCCGGATATTTCAATAGCGGACTTTGGAATGATGGGATCACCGTTTTATCAGAATTAATCGTTCAAACAAAAGACAAAGCAAAGATTTCTCCACTGGTTTACTATTATCTCGGATATTTTGCGGAAAAGCTTGGAGATACTTCAAAAGCAATGGAATACCGCAAACAGGCCAGTCTGCAACCGCTGGATTATGTTTTCCCATTTCAGCAGGAACTTATTGGCATTCTGCACAGTGCAATTAAAACCAACCCAAACGACGCTCGAGCTCTCTACTACCTGGGAAACCTACTATACGACTGGCAACCCGAAGAAGCAACTGCACTTTGGGAAAAATCTGCAGAATTAGATCCAACCGCTCCTATTACATGGAGAAATATGGCCATTGCTTATTCACATCAAAGTGCTGAAGGATCGAAGGCCAAAGCGGTTAGTTGCATGGAAAAAGCGATAAATCTTCCTAATCCTTACCCCACTCACTTTGCAGAGCTTGATCAACTCTACAAAGCGGAAGGTATAGAAGTTGAAAAGCGACTTGCAGTACTTGAGAAGAATCAAAATGTAGTAGTTAAAAAGGATGATGCACTGGGCGCAATGATTAACTTAAAAATCTTTGCCGGTAAAACAGATGAATCTATTTCGCTCCTGAAAAGCCGTACTTTCAGTCTTTGGGAAGGTGGCAGTGCATTCAACACAGGTCAGGCCTGGGCTGATGCACATTTGATCAGAGGCCTGAATTACCTGAAAAAGAAACAATATCAGAAAGCATTAACTGACTTTCAGACAGCACTAACACCACCAGAAAATTTACGTGCCGAAGATTCAAATTCCCGTTTAATCCAAATTAAATACTGGATGGGCTGTGCTTTTGATGCTCTGGCCGAAAAGGAAAATGCAGTACAATCATGGAAAGAAGTTGCAACCTCTGATACTTTGAAGAATATTCCCTGGAGAATACGTGGAATTGGAAACAAACAAACTCAGCGTTATTTCGCTGCAATGGCTCGCCAAAAGATTGATCCAAAAGCAGATGTAAAAACAATATTTAGTGAACTTTCGGATAAAGACAAAAATATGGCTGCCAAAGTATCCGCTGATAAAGACTACCAATTTATCAGTGCGAAAAAACTTCCATCAATGGATGAAAGGGCCTTTTCACATTACCTCTCGGGCTTGGGTTACCTTGGACTCGGAGATAAAACCAAAGCACGGGATGAATTTAATACTGCTCTGCAAGTATCGCCCGACTTTCTTAGTGCGAAAATAGAGTTAATGCAGCTAAAGTGAAATGTTCTGACAGAGGTCGGTATGCCAAGACTGACCTCTGTTTTTAAAATGCTTGCCAGCTGTATTTATAACATAAAAGTGCATTAACTAAAACCTTATCCGAATGAAATCATTTTTTTCAACAGCGCTTGTTTTATTACTCTGCGGAAATTTGTCAGCACAGCCTGTTACCCCATCTGATAAACCGAATAAAACCCAGCAATTGCTGATTGATCGCGGATATGGGATGTTTATCCATTTTGGGGTCAATACGTTTACCAATCAGGAATGGTCGGACGGAAAAATTCCGGTGGAGAAATACAATCCAGCCAAACTGGACTGCGACCAATGGGTGCGTGTAGCCCGCGATGCCGGATTTCGCTACGTTTTGCTAACCACCAAGCACCACGACGGGTTTTGCTTGTGGGATAGTAAATTAACTGAATACGATGTGGCTTCGTCGCCGGTGAAAACCGACGTAGTGGGGGAAGTTTCAAAAGCCTGCAAGAAATACGGTCTGAAATTCGCTGTTTATTATTCACTTTGGGACAGGCATGAACCTATGCATAATGATCCCGACCCGAAAAAATACGTTCAGTATATGATAAATCAACTTACCGAGCTTTTAACCAATTATGGCGAGGTTGTCGAACTTTGGTTCGATGGCGGTTGGGCGAAAAATCAAAATGATTGGGGACTGGATCAGCTTTATACACTGGTAAAAAAACTGCAGCCTAATTGTGCAGTTGGAGTGAATCATACCATTGTGTACGAAGAAGGTAAAAGGAAATTCGTCATACCCGACGACATGATTATGGACAACAAATACTATTTCCAGTATTTCCCTGGAGATTTCCGTTTATGGGATCCACAGATCGCACACCTTGCCGACAAAAAGCAATACCTTCATAATGGACTATCGTATTATATGCCCTTTGAACACACTATCTGTATCAGCAAACCCTGGAGCTGGTTTCAGAAGTCGAAACCTGTTCCTACACGCAGCCTCGACGAATTAGAAGAGCTTTTTTATTGGTGTACGGCCAACCAGAACGCCTTGGTAATCGATATCCCTCCAGGTCCTTCAGGCCTGATCTATGAACACGAAGCCAACATTGCCATCGCGTTGGCTCAACGCATCAACATTAAAAAAGGGAAACTGCTTCCTAAAAACGGACAATTTATCTCGATTGGCAAATCGGCAACTGCCAGTTCATCAGACATTCAGAAAGAGGTGTTGCTCGATGCCAAATTCGCGGTGGATGGCGGAATGAAAACCCGCTGGGCTGCCAAAGATACCCTGGCCGAATTGGTCATCGAGTTAAACCCAGGTGACAAGTTTAATAAAATTAGCATCTTCGAATACCAGGATATGCTCAAAGGCAAAAACAAAGACGACGAGTTTTCAAACTACCGCACCAACCGGATCGAAGCTTACGATATTGATATCTGGAAAGACAATGAGTGGCTGAACATTTATCACGATGAAGCTTCGATGGACGATTGTAAAGTGATCCGTTTTCCGGTCTTTTACAAGACTTCGAAAATCCGGATGAAAGTACTTCGGGCCACAGCCCCTCCATCTATTTATGAATTTAACGTGATTGACTTCAGTCAGCGTTAAAAAGACAACACCCATTAATTTGCATGATGAAATATAACTTACACTGGCTGAAAGAATGTGGCAATTAGTTAATAAAACCGAAGCCTAATGAAACTTAAAATTATTTTATTCCTGATCCTTTGCGCCATGCTATCGAATGGTTTTGCACAAAAAATGGAATCCGATTATACCCAAAAGATTGACGATAAAGTTCGTGCGACCCAAATTTCTGATATGAAATTCGGCATGTTTATCTGCTGGTCGTTCAGTACTTTCTCCGGAAAGGAATGGACACCAACCAAAGGTAAAGATGCCACCTTTTTTAAAGCTACCGGCTGCAACACCGATCAATGGTGCAAAGTGGCAAAAAAAGCCGGAATGGGTTATATCCTGTTTCTTACCAAACATCACGATGGCTTCTGTTTATGGGATACACAAACTACTGATAAAAAAGTGACCAACAGTCCTCTGGGAATTGATGTATTGGCCAAATTGAGAAAGTCATGCGATAAATATGGAATAAAATTAGCAATCTATTTTTCCGAAGGTGACTGGACTTTCCCCGGAGCGGAATTTTCTAAAAGCGGAGGCTCAAATCCGGAGATAAAAAAGGCTCAACTTAAAGAACTCCTGACCAATTACGGGCCGATTGAATACATTTGGTTCGATCATGCACAGGGCGATGGCGGATTAAGCCATGAAGAGACTGATAAATGGGTTGAACAATTTCAGCCAAATTGCCTGCCGGGATACAACCACGGAACACCTTCTGGTCGCATTCGTTTGGGTGAAATGGGCAGCCCTTCGGCACTTGATGACATTTCGGGTGCCGGATACAATAAACATGCAGGCAACTATAAGGGATACATTGCCGCTGAGTTTACCTATCCAATTCTCCCTGAACATAAGGGTGGTGCCAACTGGTTTTACTCGCTTCCTGAACACGACAACCTTTGTATTTCGGCAGAAAAAATATTCAACGATTATCTGGGGGCTGTTAAATTCAAAAATATTTTTTCGCTTGATATCGGACCTGATTACAAAGGAGAATTAAGAGCCATAGATATAAAAACATTGACCGAAGTCGGCAAAATGATCAGGAAAAATAAAGTTGAAAAACTTGCTTTTCCAGATAAAATACTGAAACACTGAATTTTTCTGGCCAATTGATTTGGCATATATTTGGCCCAAAGTGGTACAGAAGAAAATTTAAAAATCATTTAAATCATCGTACTTTTTTACTTGAATTGAAATAAGTTTAATGATTAAATTTTTGCTATGAAACGAACATTTTTAATATCTGTATTCTACATTTTAGGATTTACCCTGTTAGCTCAAACTAATGATGTGAACTGGCCGATTCTAAAACATTATGACCAGAACCACCTTCTTAATGTAGCTCTTCCATTAGGAGGTATCGGTACCGGAACCGTTTCTCTGGGGGGTCGAGGTGAATTGCGCGACTGGCAGATTATGAATAAACCAGCCATTGGGTACAGCACTGTTACCAAGGGAAACAATGCTCCGTTCTTTTCCATATTTGTTAAGCCTGAAAACGAAAAGGCCATCACCCGTGCTTTAATCGGGCCCGTGCATCCTTCGGAATACATTCATTACGAAGGCCGTTCGACCAATCAACATGGGTTTCCACGGTTTGCCAATGCTAGTTTCGATGCGGCTTATCCGGTTGGAATTGTCAATCTTTCGGACCAAACAATGCCGGTTAGCGTGAAGATTATCGGATTCAACCCTTTGATTCCCGGAGATGCCGATGCCAGCGGACTGCCTGTGGCCGTGCTGACCTATGAAGTTACCAATACCACCAATAAACCGTTGTCGGTTTCGGTATGTGGCACGATGCGCAATTTTGTAGGTCAGGATGGAAGTAAAACTTATCGCGACTGGAAAGGCGATTACCTTCCTTATGGAGCGAAGAACAACAAAAACGAATTCAGGAATAGCAACGGGTTAAGCGGAATTTACATGTATTCCGACAGTATCGCCAAAATGGATGCCGCCTTCGGTTCGATTGCCCTGACAACAAATGAAACTTCCGGAGTGAGTTACCGGCGTTCTTCGGAGCCCAATCATTGGGAAAGGGCAACAATGGATGTTTGGGACGATTTTAGCGCTGATGGCGAATTAACTGATAAAAAAGTACTGAACGACAACAATCCGATGGCTTCCCTGGCTGTGAAAAAAACTATTGCGGCAAACAGCAAACAAACATTCCGGTTTTTTATTACCTGGAATTTCCCTAACCAATACGCGTGGTCAAAAGAACCAGTCGGAAATTATTACAGCACACAATATACCGATGCTTGGGATGCTGTGCAAAAAATAGCTCCCCAGATTCCTGCTTTGGAGCAAAAAACCAGGCAGTTTTTAAATGCTTTTTTATCCACCACGTTACCAGCTGAAGTAAAGGAAGCTGCCCTGTTTAACCTCAGTACTTTGCGGTCGCAAACGGTTTTCAGGATAAAAAGCGGACACATGATGGGCTGGGAAGGGGTGATGGATGAGTTTGGATCGTGCCATGGATCTTGCACTCACGTCTGGAATTACGAGGTGGCTACACCTTTCTTGTTTGGCGATTTGGCCCGGACGATGCGTGATGTGGAATTCAATTATGCGCTCGACAAAGAAGGATTGATGAGTTTCCGTGCATCGCTGCCCTTGTCAATCGCATCGTCGTCGAAAATTGCTGCCGCTGACGGACAAATGGGATGTATTATGAAAATTTACCGCGAATGGCAGTTGTCGGGCAATAATGAATTTCTGAAAAGCAACTGGGAAAATATAAAAAAAACACTGGCTTTTGCATGGATCAAAGGAGGATGGGATGGTGATCAGGATGGAGTAATGGAAGGTTGTCAGCACAATACGATGGATGTGGAATATTACGGTCCCAATCCACAAATGGAATTTTGGTATTTGGGAGCGTTACGAGCTGGTCAGGAAATGGCTAAATTTATGAAGGACAAAGAATTTGAAAAGAAATGTGCCGCGCTTTTCCTGAATGGCAGTAAATGGACCGACGAAAACCTTTTTAATGGCGAATACTACATCCAGAAAATCGTACCCCCTGCATCAAACAACGATATTGCCAAAGGATTGAAAGCAGGAATGGGCTCAGCGGATCTGTCGAATCCCGATTTTCAATTGGGCGAAGGTTGTCTGGTCGATCAACTGGTTGGGCAATACATGGCGCACATTTGCGGTCTGGGCTATTTGGCCAGTGAGGAAAACATCAAAACCACACTCCAAACCATCATGAAATACAATTATGTAACCGATTTTTCGCCGCTTTTCAACAATATGCGGTCGTATGTAATGGGCGACGAAAGTGGATTGATTATGGCCAGCTGGCCAAAAGGACGACTGAAAGTGCCTTTCCCGTATTTTGCTGAAGCAATGACTGGCTTTGAATATACAGCTGCAGTGGGTATGATTTACGAAAACCAGACGGAGAATGGACTCCAGTGCATCAAAAGTATTCGCGACCGGTTTGACGGCTTGAAGCGAAATCCGTTTGATGAACCTGAATGCGGCCACCATTATGCAAGGGCCATGGCAAGCTGGGCCTCAGTTATTGCCATGTCAGGTTTTCAATATTCAGGAGTTACTCAAAGTATGTCGTTTACAAATAAATCCGGAACTTATTTTTGGAGCAACGGTGTTGCATGGGGAACCTGCCAGGTAGAAGACAATGCCGCTAAATTAACGGTTCTTTACGGACAGGTTGATCTTAAAAAATTTGAATTAACAGGAATAGGTTCTGTAAAAATGAAAGATATGGTCTTTAACGCTGGAGAAAGTAAAATCATTAAAATTAAATAGCTGTAATCATGAAGTCAACAAAATACTTTGTCCTTTTTGTGATACTTATTTGTATTATAACAAGTTGTAATTCCAAAACATCGGAAAGCAAGTCAATTAAAAGAATGGAATGGAAGATAGCATTACAATCCAGTCTTTCAGAATTTGGGCATCGGAATTGGATACTTATACAATCTGCATCTTTTTAGTGAGGTAATTTATAATCCCATGGATATTAAGTTTTTACTGGATTGCTGAGCTAATGACTTTGAGTTGTTCGCTAATTAAAATACTGATTAAATTTGAAGGGTGGCTTCCGGTTACATTTTTTATTAACCAATCAAATTTTAAATTAACAATGAAGAATCTAAATCGAATGAGCAAACACATTTTAGTAATCGTACTTGCGATACTGTTTTTTGCAGCATGTGCTGTTCAGGAAAAACAGAAAAAAACTGCCAAATCGTTTAGCGGAATTTACCCCCATTTAGCCTATTACAACAACGAAGGCGAATGTGGTACCGGCGCTGTGGTTCCATGGGCTGGCAATCTTTGGGTAATTACATACGGACCACATCTTCCGCTTGGTTCCTCCGATAAGTTATACGAAATTACCCCGGATCTTAAACAGATTATTCATCCCGAAAGTATCGGCGGAACTCCCGCCAACCGAATGATTCACCAGGAAAGCAACCAGCTTTTTATTGGCCCTTATGCCATCGATGCCACCGGAAAAGTTCGCGCAATTCCATACACTGACATGCAGGGGCGCCACACCGGGAATGCCCGCCATTTAACCGATCCCGCCGGGAAAATTTATTACGGCACCATGGAAGAAGGCTTTTATGAGGTAGATGTTAAAACTCTTCAGGTAAAGGAACTTTATAAGGATGGGAACAGCACAGGAGGGAAAATAGTTAAACATAACGATTCGGGTGTTAATCCTGAGAATGCAACGCTTCCGGGAGCTCATGGCAAAGGTTTGTATTCCGGACAGGGAGTTTTGGTTTTTTCAAATAACGGTGAAGCTACTCCTGAAGCATTGAAAAAATTTGGTATTGAATCAGGTGTATTGGCCGAATGGAATGGCAAAGACTGGAAAGTGGTGCGCCGCAACCAGTTCGTGGAAGTTACCGGTCCGGGCGGAATTTACGGCAACTCAAATCCTGAAACTGACCCCATTTGGGCGACCGGCTGGGATCATAAATCAGTGCTTGTAGGTGTTCGTAACCCGCAAACCGGCTGGAATTTTTACCGCCTTCCAAAAGCTAGTCACAGCTATGATGGTGCACATGGATGGAATACCGAATGGCCTCGCATCCGCGACATTGGCACTGCCGAAAACCCTGATTATTTAATGACCATGCACGGGATGTTCTGGCGTTTCCCCGGAACATTTACCGCAACCAACGCTGCCGGAATCCGTCCGCGTTCGGCCTACCTGAAAGTAATTGGCGATTATGCCCGTTGGAACAACCAACTCGTCTTTGGTTGCGATGATTCTGCACAGAAAGAATTCCTCAACAAAAGGAAAGTGAAAGGCTCAATTGAAGGTCCGGGACAATCCAATTCCAACCTGTGGTTTACTTCCATTGCAAAACCTGATCAGTTGGGGCCAAACACGGCCGAGGGGGCGGTTTGGATTGCCGAAGAAATTAAAGCCGGATCAGTATCAGAATCCTTCCTTTTTGCCGGTTGGAACATGCGTTCAGCATGGATTAAAAACGATGGGAAACAGACCGTTTCGTTTACTTTTGAAGTGGACGAGGCTGGAAATAACAACTGGAAAACCTTGAAATCGGTTTCAGTAAAAGCAGGCGAATCGGCCAACCTGACTTTCATTGCTGCTGAAAAAGGCGAATGGATCCGTGTAAAAGCTGATCAGGCAAGCCAAGTAACCGTTCATTTCTCATATGCACAAAAGGACAATCGCAGCAACACTCCTGATGCCATGTTTGCAGGTTTATCCAACGTTTCGGAAACTGAAACCAGTGCCGGATTACTATGGGGATTGGGCAACAACCGCTGCAAACTTGGCGTTCTGGCCGGAACTGCTTCGGACATTGCTTTTACTGAAAGTGGCTATTACGAGCTCGATTCACTAATGAACCTGGTCAAAAAAGAAGATGCAGAAACAGCGTCTTTCATTCGCGAAAAATTTGCCATTCCGCAACAGGTAGTTACCATTGATGAGGCTTCGGTGTTGGTTACCGATGATTTGGGTCGTCGCTGGAGATTGCCGAAAGGAAACCCGAAATATGCTGATTTAACCAACAATTCGGTGTTGCGCATTTGCCGTGAAGTAGCCACGGAGCGCGATTTGCTCAACTGTGAGGGAACTTTCTATGAACTTCCCGCTGAAAATGCCGATGGTTTTGCAAAAATACGTCCGGTTTCTTCGCACAATTTCCGCATTCATGATTTCGCCTCGTACCGCGGAATGCTGATCATGACCGGTATTGATGCAAAAGCAGCAAAGGGTAATTCGCACGTAATTACGTCAGAAGATGGCAAGGCATCTGTTTGGGCGGGTACCATAGACGATTTATGGCAAATGGGCAAACCGATTGGCGAAGGTGGACCTTGGAAAACCTCAGCAGTAAAAGCTGGTGTAGCTTCGGATCCATATTTGATTGGATTCTACGACAAACGCAGCCTGAAACTTTCGCACAACTCGAAAGAAGCGGTTACTTTCACCATTGAGGTAGAACCAATTGGACATGGTCCGTGGATGAGTTACCAAGCCGTGTCTGTAAAATCAGGAGAGACTTTCGAATATACTTTCCCGGAAAGTTTCCAATCGCGATGGATACGTTTTGCAACCGACAAGGATTGTTCGGCAACGGCCTGGTTGAAGTATGAATAATAAACTGCGACAATTTTTAATCCGACATGCCCTTTCCTTAAGACTTTGGTGTAAATTGGGCACAACTTTAACCACTTAAATTATTTAGAATGATCAGGATATTTTCACTTTGCGCGATATTGCTACTAACAGGTTGGAATAATGTCTTCTCTACAGAAAGGGAAGTCACTCTGCTCGATAAAGGTTGGTCGTTTATTCAAAAGGATGTCGCCAACGGTGAGTCAGTCAAATTAAACGACAGTGAATGGGAGAAAGTGCGTGTGCCTCACGATTGGGCGATCACCGGTGACTTCAATATGAATATTGATATGCAGTGGGTGCACGTAGTTGAAGATGGTGAAAATATTGCCAGGCTCCGAACCGGACGCACCGGGGCATTACCCTGTTTCGGCGTAGGCTGGTACCGGAAGGTTCTGCCCGTTTCAGTTTCCGATCAGGGGAAACGTATATTTATCGAGTTCGACGGAGCTATGAGCCTTTCAAAGGTTTATCTCAATGGCGAATACGTGGGAGAATGGCCTTATGGATATTCCTCTTTTTCATTCGAACTCACCAAACATCTCAAATTTGGTCAGGACAATGTGCTGGCGGTCCGACTTGAAAATAAACCTGAATCGTCACGCTGGTATCCGGGTGCCGGGTTGTACCGCAATGTGCGGCTGGTCAAAACTTCGCCGGTACGAATTGCGCAGTGGGGAACCTTTGTCACCACTCCGGTAATTACGGCAAAAAGTGCCGAAGTATCAGTTATAACTGAAATTGATGGAACCGCAGATGCAAAAGCTGAAATTAAACTGGTAACGGATATTTTTAGCGATCAGGGAATTAAAGTCGGATCTGTAACATCTACAAAAAAAGGTGGTGACAAAATGCCGTTCGATCAAAAGCTGAAAGTCAAAGAACCACGTTTATGGATCCTGGAGCAACCGGTACGGTACAAAGCAGTTTCCAGCCTATATATCGGAAATGAATTGAAAGACCAGCAAAAAACGGTTTTCGGCTTCAGGAGTTTGCAGTTCGACAAGGACAAAGGCTTTTTCCTGAACGGAAAACCGGTAAAAATGCAAGGAGTCTGCATGCACCATGATCTGGGGCCGATTGGCGCAGCCGTAAATTACCGCGCTACCGAAAGGCAAATGCAGATTATGAAAGAAATGGGAGTAAATGCCATACGTACCTCCCACAATCCGCCTTCTCCTGAATTGCTCAACATATGCGACAGTATCGGACTGCTTGTTCAGGTAGAAGCGTTTGACGAGTGGAAAAATGGGAAGAACAAGAACGGTTATGGCAATTATTTTGACGAATGGGCTGAAAAAGATATTACTAATATGATTTGTCGCGACCGCAACCATCCATCGGTAATAATGTGGAGCATTGGCAATGAGATCAGGGAACAAGGCATGGCTACCGGCAAGGAAACCGCAAAGTTTTTGGCAGACATTTGCCGGAAATTAGACCCCACCCGCCCGGTAACTGCCGGATTTAATAACCATACGGCTGCCATTAAAAACGGATTGAGCGATGTGGTCGATCTGGTTGGATTCAATTACAAACCATTTGACTACAAAAGCAAACATGCCGAAAAGCCAAGCTATGTGCTCTACGGAAGCGAAACGGCCTCGACAGTCAGTTCGCGGGGTGAGTACAAATTTCCTGCAAAAGAAAACAAAGGTGCGTGGCACCAGGATTACCATGTTTCGAGCTACGACTATGAATACCCGAACTGGGCCTCCACTCCCGATACCGAGTTTGAAATGCAGGACGACTGCGAATTCATTTTCGGAGAGTTCGTGTGGACCGGATTTGATTATTTGGGCGAACCAACCCCTTACAACGAAGGAACCCCTTCCCGAAGTTCCTATTTCGGAATTGTTGATTTGGCAGGACTGAAAAAAGACCGGTTCTTTCTCTATCAGAGCAAATGGAGCGATACGCCTGTTTTGCACTTACTTCCGCATTGGAACTGGTCAGAACGGATCGGACAAAATGTTCCGGTGTATTGTTACACTAATTATCCAAAGGCGGAACTTTTTGTGAATGGGATGAGCGCAGGTGTGATACAGAAAGATAAATCCAACAAATATACCCGCTATCGTCTGATGTGGAATGATGTCATTTATCAGCCGGGAGAGATAAAAGTGGTGGTCTACGACGAAAACAACAAGGCTGTGGGCGAGGAAATTATACGAACTTCAGGAGAGCCATATGCCATAAAGTTGACCTCCGACCGCAGTACAATTAAATCCGACGGCAAAGATTTGTCGTTTGTTACCGTTGAAGTGCTGGATAAAGACGGAAATCATTGTCCCCGGGCCGACCAGTTGCTTTTCTTCAAAGTAAAAGGGGCCGGAACTTTAAAGGCCTTATGCAACGGAAATCCCATCGATCAAACCTCGTTTGCATCTAATTACATGCGTGTTTTCAACGGCAAAATGGTTGCCATCATTGAATCAACCGAAGAATCCGGAGAAATTAGTATGATTGTTTCCGGGGGAAAGCTGAATGGAAAAGAAATCAAAATTAATACAACAACAAAATCAAAATAAATCAAGAGTTTTGGACCAAACGGACTCACCCTTGATTAGGTCTACATTGAATAGTCAGGGATAAATAACCAAAAACAAATAAAATGAACAAATTACTTCTCTTTTTTGTGATGACACTTTTTTGTGTGAGTGTATTTGCACAAAAAAATATCCTCCTCGTCGAAGCCGAAAGCTTTGCAAACAAAGGGGGATGGGCCGTCGATCAACAGTTTATGGACCTAATGGGTTCGCCTTTTGTGATTGCACATGGAATGGGTATTCCGGTAAAAGATGCCAGCACACCGTTTCAGTTTCCCGAAGTTGGAAAATACCGGATGTTTGTCCGAACCCGAAATTGGGCTGCCCGATGGACTACCAAGGATGCTCCTGGGAAATTCCAGATTTTAATCAACGGCAAAGCAGTTGCTCCCGTTTTTGGTACAGAATCGATAGAATGGAGCTGGCAGGATGGCGGTGTGATTGATATCAGAAAAGTAAAATCGACTCTTGCCCTTAAAGATTTAACCGGCTTTAATGGCCGTTGCGATGCAATTTTATTTACTTCCGACCTTAGTTATATGCCGCCTTCTGATGTACAGAAATTGGCAGAATTAAGGGCAGTGCTCAATCCATCGAGCGTTCAGGTAAATGATGCTGGACAATTTGATTTTGTGGTGATTGGCGGCGGAATGGCAGGAACATGCGCAGCTATTTCGGCTGCACGACTGGGCCTGAAAGTTGCGCTGGTGCAGGATCGTCCTGTCCTTGGTGGAAACAACAGTTCCGAAGTACGCGTTCATCTGGGTGGACGAATCAACCTCGAGCCATATCCGAATCTGGGAAACCTCGTAAACGAAATTGGACCGTCGAAAGAAGGAAATGCACTTCCGTATGAAAATTACGAAGACGATAAGAAATTGGCAGCCGTCAGGAATGAAAAGAACATCAGCCTTTTTCTAAACAACCATGCCAATGTAGTGAATATGAACAATGGCCGCATTGAAAGTATTCAGGCAACCAACACCGAAACCGGGCAGAAGTTATTGTTTAAGGCACCTCTTTTTGCTGATTGCACCGGCGATGCAACCATTGGAGTACTTGCCGGAGCAAAATACATGACCGGACGGGAAAGTTCAAAAGAATTTAGCGAGTCAACTGCTCCTGAATTGGCTGACGACCTGACCATGGGATCGTCGGTACAATGGTTTGCCGAAGATAAAAAGAAGAATGTTCCTTTTCCTGACATCAAGTGGGGAATTGACTGGGACGAAGAAAAAGCCGAACATTTGATCCGGGGCGACTGGAACTGGGAAACTGGAATGGGAATCGATCAGGTGAATGAGTTTGAGCGAATCCGCGATTATGGTTTGTTGGTAGTTTATTCAAACTGGTCGTTCTTGAAAAACTATTCCATCGACAAAGGCAAATTTGAAAAACGTCAATTGAAATGGGTGGCGTATATAGCCGGAAAACGTGAATCGAAGAGGTTAGTGGGCGAATATGTCCTGCGCGAATCCGATCTTATGGAACACAAAGTATATCATGACGGAACAGCTCCAACCTCGTGGACCATTGATTTGCATTATCCTGATCCTGAAAATACGAAACAGTTTCCTGGAAAAGAATTCAAATCAATTGCGGTGCACACCCCAATAATTCCATACCCGATTCCATTCCGCAGCCTTTATTCGGTGAATGTGCCAAATCTGTTAATGGCCGGACGAAACATCAGCGTTTCACACGTGGCGCTGGGAACCGTTCGCGTGATGCGCACCACCGGAATGATGGGCGAAGTCATCGGCATGGCAGCTTCTGTATGCAAAAAACACAACACCGATCCGCGTGGCGTTTACACCAATCATCTTGAAGACCTGATACAACTGATGCAAAAAGGCACCGGAAATCCCGAATTAACAAAAATCCAGAATTACAATCTGGGTGGAACTTTGCTGCCGAAACATTAAAATCTTAATCGTCCTGAAATGATCATGAAAATGAGCAAAACAATTATCTTATTGACAGTCCTGTTTTTTGTTTCCACTGGGATAATAAACGGGCAAAAAAAGCAGCAATCCTTTGAACCAGGCGAAATCTGGCCCGATAACAAAAGGGTTCATATTAATGCGCATGGTGGTGGCATCCTTAAATTGAATGACACTTATTACTGGTACGGTGAGCACAAAATCGAAGGGGATGCCGGGAATAAAGCCATGGTTGGGGTACATTGCTATTCGTCCAGAGATTTATACAACTGGAAGGACGAAGGAATTGCGTTGTCTGTTTCGCAGGATACTAAAAGCGAAATTGTACAAGGTTGTGTAATTGAGCGTCCAAAAGTAATTTTTAATCAGAAGACCAAAAAGTTTGTCATGTGGTTTCACCTGGAATTGAAAGATATGGGCTATAAAGCCGCCAAAACAGGTCTGGCATTAGCCGATTCACCAACTGGTCCGTTTCAATACATCAAAAGTGTCAATCCAAATGCCGGACAGTGGCCGGTAAATTTTTCTGAAGAACAGAAAACCAAACAATTTCCGGATAAATTGAAGCCATGGTCGGACGAATGGAAAAAAGCTATGTTGCAGTAATGCCTGTTGGGCATAATGAAGCACCTTCGATATTCAAAAAAGAGGGGAAATATTATTTGATTACCTCCGGGTGCACCGGCCGGAAGCCCAACGCGGCCCGATCGTTTGTAGCCGATCATATTTTTGGCCCCTGGATTGAGCTGGGTAATCCTTCTCGTGGAACTGAGAAGGAAAAAAATACGACTTTTGATTCGCAAAGTACTTTCATCCTGGAAAATCCGAATACTCCCGGACAGTATATTTTTATGGCCGACCGCTGGCGACCCGATAATGCCATTGATGGTCGTTACATTTGGTTGCCTATTGTTTTTGAACAGGAAAAACCGGTAATAAAATGGGAGACCAAGTGGAATATGAAATAATCTGTAAAATATCTTAGATCTTTACAATCAAAAAATATGAAAAACCTACTTCTAACGACAACCTGCCTGGCTACAGTCGCAGCCTGCGGACAGGCTAAAAAGGAAAAACCAGTCGGTCTGCCAAATATTGTAATTATATATGCCGACGATTTGGGTTACGGAGATGTAGGTGCTTATGGCGCTATCCGGCTGAAAACTCCAAATCTTGACTTGCTGGCAAATGGGGGCGTTCGGTTTACCAATGGCTACGCCACCTCGGCGACCAGCACGCCCAGCCGTTATGCACTTCTCACAGGGCAGTATCCCTGGAGGAACCAGGATGCAAAAATATTATCAGGTTCAGCACCTTTGATTATTG
>JAIFLU010000230.1 GCA_020048915.1 Bacteroidota bacterium
CGCACTACATTTTTGAGTTTTTGAAAAATAACCCTAATGTTTATGAGGCCTACAGGCATGTCATGGTGTTTTAGGTGTCAAACTCAGGCGAAACTCGAAGGAACTAAGGAGGTTCACAGACTTAATTCCCAAAAAGCCCCTTTACCGCACCAAAAATATCCCCGCCGCCTTTTCCTCCGGTAAGGGATCCGATAATACCTTTCAGGTCGAAACTGTTATCGTTTGGATCGTTTGTTTTATGTGCCAGTTTGTTCATCACCACTGGTATCAGTTGCCTCACAATATTACCGGCCGCACCGCTGTCTAAGCCGAATTTCTTCATTAAATCACCCGCAACATTATTCGACAATTGGTTTACCACCGGATGCGAACCGGCATTCCCGCCACTGTTTAACAGGGTGGCAATGGATTCTATCCCGCCATTACCTGCAACATTCTTTAGGCTATCAAAAATAGAGTTTGCAGCAGTTTCACAGGCCGCATCGTTTTTTTCGTTTGGAATGGCAGGGTTGTCAATTATAGCCTGACCAGCGTTATCCTTCACTAATTGCAACAAATTTTCTAACATGGTATTTCTTTTTAGCAGTTGAAAAAAAGTAAAACAGAAAAATATGCCTTTTGTTTAATATTTAAGGTTATATATTACTCAAATCGAGAATTATAATTTTTTTATATAGTATATAAAAATAATCTCCCTATGGTTCTTTGTGCCTTCACTGTGTCCCTCTGTGTAATCTAAAAGTTACACAGAGAAACACGGAGGAGTCACAGAGGTTCACAGAGTATAGAATATCTGGGGCTAATTCGGATTACTTTGTACCATTTGCATTGTCTCCAAAGATGATATTAAAAGCAGAAGATTTTATTTCTCTGTGTTACTCTGTGCCTTCTCTGTGCCCCTCCGTGTAATTTATAGTTACACAGAGAAACACGGAGGAGTCACAGAGGTTCACAGAGTTTCAAAATATTCAAGACAAGTTGAGATCTCTTCAAACCTTCTACTAATTCCAAGCATGGTTAAAACAAAAAATTTCAAAAGTTTATTTCTCAGTGTCTCTCCGTGTAATTTTTGGATACACAGAGAACCACGGAGGTGCAACAGAGTTTAAAATATCGAATCCTGGTTTACATTTTCTCCAAAGAAGGTCTTAAAAGCAGAGGATTTTAATTCTCTGTGTATCTCCGTGCCTTCTCAGTGTCTCTCCGTGTAATTTTTGGTTGCACAGAGAATCACGGAGGTGCCACAGAGGTTCACAGAGTTTAAAATATCGAATCCTGGTTTACATTTTCTCCAAAGATGGTCTTAAAAGCAGGAGATTTTATTTCTCTGTGCCTGCTCTGTGTCACTCTGTGTAATTTTTGGTTACACAGAGAACCAAAGAGAAAGTACAATACCAATATTCTTTTTTTAACGAGCTATTACTTCAAACTGCCCTTTTACGGTTTGGGTGGTTTTAGCTTTTGCATCGCCCGGCTGACTTCCTCCCATCGATATTTCCACAATTCCCGGTTCTGCAACAAATCCCTTTCCCTCCATAAATACCGAATACTGTTTTGGTTTAAGGGTTAAGGTAACTGTTTTCTTTTCGCCCACTTTCAGGTGAACCCGCCGGAATCCTTGTAACGCTATATTTGCAGTAACCACCGTTGCTTTGGGATGACGAATATAAAGTTGAACTACCTCGTCGCCATCCATTTTACCGGAATTTTCCACATCGACACTTACATGAACTTCATCGCCAGCTTTTATCTTTTCGGCAACCTTCAAATTAGTGTATGCAAAGGTGGAATAACTCAATCCGTATCCAAATTTGTAGAGCGGATCGCCGGTGAAATACTTATAGGTTCTGTTTTTCATGCTATACTCTTCGAAAGGAGGAAGCTGATCCACTCCTTTGTAAAAGGTAACCGGTAACCTACCCGCAGGGTTATAGTCGCCGAAGAGAATATCTGCAATTGCATTTCCACCTTCTTCGCCGGGATACCATGCTTCAAGAATAGCCGGAATATTGGCATCTTCCCAGTTGATGGCCAGGGCACTTCCGTTCATCACTACAAATACAATGGGCTTGCCGGTCGCCTTAAGAGCTTTCAGTAAATGATCCTGAATGGCCGGCAGATTAAGTGAGGTGCGGTCGCCTCCTTTGAAGCCTTCCAGGTCAACACCCATTTCTTCGCCTTCCAGATTCGGGGATATTCCTCCCGCATAAATTACCACGTCGGCTTTTGAGGCTGCATCCAATGCCCGTTTGAACATGCTTTTTTCAATCTCGGCCTGACTTTTTGCTTCGGGAGCCCAGGCTAACGAAACAAAATATCCTCCACCCGCCTGGAAATACTCAATTTTGATATCGTGCAGCCCCTTTGAGAGTGCTATTTTTTTATATTTTAACTCAGCAGCATGTTTGTCCCAATTCTCCACAATCAGTTTGCCGTCGATAAACAGGCGGTAACCGTCGTCGCCATTTACCCCGAGTTGATAATCGGCAGCTTTCTCAATGCGGAGTTTTCCGGTCCAGCGAATAGAAATATCTTCAGTGTTCAATCCTGCAATTTTCTGCAAACTGGTTTCATCAAAAATAACGGCTGTGTCTATTCTCGCAAGCAGTGGTTTCCCTTCCATGTTTACATTGTTAAAATATTCACCCTTCAACCCAGGTTTTCCATCAACGGATAATACAGATCCCGGAACTGTTTCGAGCGTCATTAGCCAAGTCTCGTGGAGCGGACAACCTTGTTCGTACAAAACTGTTGTTCCTGCACCCACCTTATTTTTAATCCCATCGAGCACTGTAACCGGTTTGGATGAAGTGCCGTTATAATTTCCGTACAATACGCTCACATCGTTGGCATTATATCCCAGTACTGCAATGGTTTTTATAGATTCTTTCTTTAGCGGCAGCGTGTTGTTTTCGTTCTTTAGCAATACCATCGAAGCCTGGGCTGTTTTTTTAGCCAGTTCGCGGTTTTCGGGCGAATCGTTTTTCGAAATCGGAATTTGTGCATACGATACCATTTCGGCAGGATCGAACATTCCCAGTTTAAAACGGGCTGTCATCAGGCGTTTTACCGAAATATCAATTTCTTTTTCGGTGATATACCCTTTTTTTACTGCTTCGGTAAGCGACAAATAAGCAGTTTCGCAGCTGAGGTCGCAACCCCGTTTCACTGCCAGGGCAGAAGCTTCGGCTTGGGTGGCCACCAGTTTATGGTTGAGGTAAATATCGTCAATTGCTCCGCAGTCCGAAACTACATATCCCTGAAAGCCCCATTTCTGGCGGAGAATGGTATCTAACAACAAACTGCTGGCATTACATGCCTCGCCGCGAAAACTGTTGTAAGCTCCCATAATTGAATAGGCTTTCGATTCTGTCATCAGGTCCTCAAATGCCGGGAGATAAGTTTCCCATAAATCCTGATCACTTGCCTGTGCATTAAACACATGGCGCGAAGGTTCCGGACCGCTGTGAACGGCATAGTGTTTTGCGGTGGCAATTACCTTAAAGTATTTTGGATCGCTCCCCTGAAGGCCTTCTACAAACTTAACACCGATGCGGCCAGTAAGGTAAGGATCTTCACCATAGGTCTCCTGACCTCTTCCCCAGCGGGGATCGCGAAATATATTGATGTTGGGCGACCAGAACGTTAATCCCTGGTAAATGCCCCGTTTATTGTTACGGGCAAATTCGTGGTGTTTGGCGCGGGCCTCGGTTGAAATTACATCAGCTACGTTATATATGAGCGAGGTATCCCAGGTAGCGCCTAGGGCGATGGCTTGCGGAAAAACGGTAGCAATACCTGCGCGGCCTACTCCGTGCAAACATTCGTTCCACCAGTGGTAGGCAGGAATACCCAAGCTGTCGATCGCTTTTGCATCGGCGACCATTTGTGATACTTTTTGTTCGAGGGTCATGCGAGATACCAGATCGTTTACCCGCTCCTCTACCGATAGGTCAGGGTTTTGGTAAGGGTAGGGATACTTTTTGGAGCAACCCGCCACCATTATAAAACCAATTACCAGGACCAGCACGGATAAGTTTGTAAATTTCTTCATAGCTAGTAAATTAGTTAGTAAGCGTATTAAATACGGTTTGTAATAATCAAATTTATTGAATTATGCGGAGATAGGAAAGGGGGGAGGGAAATTTTTGGAAGAAGGAAGTAGAGTAGTCTAGAAATTGGAATAGTGCAAGTAGCTCTAAAATATTAGTATAAAGCTCATTATTGACATTATACACATCTTTTTCGAAAAATTAACTCCTTTTTGCAAAGGTATCCATTAGTGATTTTACCCTTTATAGAATTATCTTTACGATTAAAACTCGAAGATAAGAAGAGCAAACCTTGAAAAATTATAAACAGAAGTTGCTGATTAAGAAATTGAGGTAAAATCAAAATATTGTACATTTGAATTCAAAGAATTTGACAATGAGTGAAATCAGGATAAAAAATTTCGGACCTATTAAAGAAGGCTACCTTGAAAACAATGGATGGATGGATATTAACAAGGTTACTTTATTTACTGGAAATCAAGGAAGTGGAAAGAGTACAGTTACCAAAACCATTTCAATTCTTTCCTGGCTTGAAAAATCCATAAATAGAGGAGATACCAAAAAAGAGAAAATATCTTTTGCTGAGTTTAAAGAATTCTTCTCCTATCAGAAGATTCAGAATTATTTTTCGAAAGATACTTTTATTGGATACAAGGGAGAACGATATAATATTTTGTATAATCCTGATTATGAATATCCAGATATTAATGAAGTTAATGAAGGTAAATATCTGGTTCCTAAAATTATGTATATACCAGCCGAAAGAAATTTCTTTGGGGCAATCAGCAATGCTTTTGAATTACAAGGATTACCGGGGAATTTATTTGATTTTGCCGTGGAATTGAAAACAGCTCAGAAACAATTGAATGGTAAAAAATTAAGATTACCTCTTAAAAAATATAGCTATGGCTACGATGAAAATACTGACACTTCATATATTTTAGGTAAAGAGCATCAAATAAATTTACTTGAAGCATCTAGTGGATTTCAATCATTAGTGCCGCTGTTTTTAGTTTCACGTCATTTATCTAATTCAATTTTCAAAGATGAGGAATCTCAAAGGAAGAATTTGAGCGTTACTCAATCCATTCGAATGAATAAAGAGATTTCAGATATAATGCTTAATAACAAAATAGAGTTACTGAATAAAAATGATGAGATTGATAAGATTCGGACAAGGTACTATAATAAATGTTTTTTAAATATAGTTGAAGAACCTGAGTTAAATCTTTATCCTTCTTCTCAATGGGAGATCTTAAAGAGTCTGCTGGAATACAATAATTTGGATGAAGGCAATAAATTATTAATGACAACTCATAGCCCATTTTTGATTAACTATTTAACAATTGCAGTTAAGGCGAATTCTTTAAAGGGAATAATAGAAGCTGAAGATTTAAAAGACAAACTGAATAAAATTGTTCCACTTGACTCTACTATCAATCAAAATGATTTAACAATTTATGAATTGGATGAAATTGATGGAACAATAAAAAAACTTCAAACATACAATGGACTCCCATCAGATGAAAACCAATTAAACGAAAGGCTTGGAGAAAGCAATGAGCTTTTTGCGCAACTTCTGGAAATTCAGCAAAAACTATGATTATTAATTTCTTTGTGAATAGGTGCAAAGATCAAACTAACCGAAAACTCTTTGGCCTTTGTGATGATAGACCAAACCAACGTGCATATCTCGATGAAAATGATGGAACAAAATGGATAGCAGTGGTAGTTAATGAATACCTTTTTAATGTAATATTTACTGCTATTGATAATTGTATTGAGACTAAAAGGTCTGATGGCAAAATGGATAAACGCTGTGATGGTTTTTTGGTTTATGAATCAACCATAATATTTGTTGAACTAAAAGAGATTGGTGGTTTTAGTAGTAACTGGGTGCAGGATGGAGAACAGCAAATCAGGTCATCTCTAAAGTATTTCGAGATAACCAGTGAAGCTGAGAATTATTCTATAAAAAAAGCATATATTGCTAACAATGAACATCCTAAAGCGAGAACAAGTCAAGCTGTCAGGATGGATAGGTTTCTCAATGAAACAGGATATATTTTGAGAATAGAAAACAGAATTATTTTAGAATAGTATCTATTAGTAAGTTTAATATTGCTTGAGTTTATTGCTATTTAAAATGAAAAAGGAATTTACAGACAATAATTCTCGGACTTTGTATCTTTATTTCGGATACGGCTCATATTGTAACTGCGAACTTCGGGTGAGTGCACATCTGCCATAGCGTAAAGATAATAAAGCAGTGTTACCCGATTTCTATGTTTCGTATAATTTGCAAACGATTAATAAGCAACCTCGAAGTAACTCTTAAACAAAAGCCAACTCATTACCGTCATGCAAATAATCCTGTAATAGATTCAGGTTATTTTAAATTGATTTTCAGCAAATTTAACGCATCAAATTTGAATTTCCGTTTCGAATCGCGGAGGATCCAAAAGATTACAGCGCTTATGAGGGCTGCAAAAAAACACCATACCGAGGTAAGGTATTGGGTAAAGAATATAGCAGTTACCACACACGATAAAAACATAAAGGTTCCCAAATAGCGGGTCCGTTTGATGCTCGAAATAAACAACGGCGTAATGGTTACAATCAGGTAAATTACAAAGGCTACCATGGCAATTGATTGGGGGAAGTCCGAATTATAGCGGATATGGTATCCCATAATTTTTGGGTTCACATTTAGTAGCAATAAGCAAGTGGCATAATATAACCCCAGCAGGCATCCAAGCCCGAACAGAATCCATAAAAACCGTTTCTTTTTGAGGTCTGTTTCCATGAGCAATACGGCCAACGGAATTATCACCGGCCAAAGTACATCGGCCATAATTAAAAACCAATAGGTAACCACTTTTTGAAGGATAATATATTCGGGTCGGGGCAATGTTAACCACAAAATACCTTCGGCAAACTGCTGGAGACCAAAAAACAGCGGGATACTTGCAAATACAAATTGGGAGGGGTTGTGAACTTTTGTAACGGTAGCGATACCAATTGTCGAAATAATAATACCTCCTGCAAAGCTTGCTTCGGCTGAAAAACACATATTATTTCCCTTTCTATTGGTAAGTATATAAAGAACTGAATTCTGCGCCTGTTTTTCTCAAAACAATTGTGGGAGAAGGTACAGCTATTAATTGGATATACGATTTTAAATCGGATAGGATGAATAGGGGAGCTTGCTAATATGGTTAATCTCATCTTTCCATATTTAGCGAACTTAGCGCTTTCCTCGCGAACCTCTGCCTAATAGCCTGTATTTTTTTTGTTACGTAAAGTTGCGCTAAGTAACACAGAGATACGCTAAGAATAATACATACCATGCTTAGCGAATTTGGCGCCTTCCTCGCGAACCTCTGCCTAATAGCTTGTATTTTTTTGTTACGCAGAGTTGCGCTGAGTACCCCAGAGAAACTAAATATTTAGACGAATGAAATTTTCATATATGAAGAACCCTTTGCGGTTAAAATGAACCACAAAGGGCTGAAAGGATGTCGATATAATAAATTAAAGAGGTTCGAAGATTTTTTTAGCGATTGTTTTCCTGTTCATTGATGAATTTTGTTAACTCATCTACCGAACCGGAAAACGTAAACAGGCTGTTTATTTTATAATAGTCGTCCCTATCGATGCAAAACGCATAGCAATATTTTGCCATATCGAGTTTGGTGTTTTCGAAACGGAAAATCTCAATGAGTCGTTTAATTTGAAGTGTGGTAAAACATTGTTTGGTACGAACAATTTGTTTTGCCATGGTGACTTGGGTATTTTCGAAGGATTGTCCCTTAATGGTATTATATATTTCCTGAAATTCTGTTTCGGCAATCCGGCAGTTGCGGTCGCGTTGCTCGCGTCCCTGATCTGGTCGTCCTGTCCGGCTTCGGCGGTCGCGCATAAAATTATCGAAATCGGAAGAGTATGTTTTTTCTTTAAACAATTGATTGCTGTATTGAAAGTTGCCAACATCGTAGGAATAATCGTACGAGCGTTTGAGGTAATCGAGGCGCTTCGCTTCTTTTTCAATGAGGCTTCCCATTTTCATTATCTGAGCAACAGTCAAACAATTGTTTTCGACCAACTGAATAGCTGCTGTAACGCGCGATTCATCATCGTTACGAGTCATCACATTGCGAAGGAGACGGAAAAAGGCTTCGTCACTGAGGGGCTGACTGCAAGGGGTTTGCTCATGGTAGCTTTCGTACGACGGGTAATTATAATTGGGAAATGTGTATGGTCTGTCTGATTCATCGTAGTATTGATCTTGATGCCGTCCACGCTGGTTTTGAGCTTCCATAAAATCGTGAAAGCGCATTGCCGTTGAAAAATAAGCAAAAGCATCGTATAAGTCGTAATAATTCTCTTTGTCGAAAATAGCAGGATAGGCATCCTGAACAAATTCCAGGCGGGTGATATCATCTTTAAATAATCCGGCTACTTGTTTTACCTGATAGGCTAGCAGGCAATTTCTCCGGGCAAACTCGGTAGCCATATCGAGCCGTTTTTGATCGCCCCGGATAGCGCTCAGTTGTCTGATTTGTTGCTGAAGCGCCACTGCTGGAATTGGAGTGGTGCATCGTTGTGATTTTGCTGAAATACTTAATAGTAAAAAAGCAAGTAGAATGTAAAGTTTTCTCATACGCTTATTTTTGGGTGAACACCGATTTTTGAATCAATCATTGAATATTTTGAAAACCATAATACGGGTGAATTGCTTTTTGGTTTCGTGCAGGTTTTGCGAGGAGCATGTTGAGCATGGAAGCTCCCACAGGGTTAATAAAGCCTGATCATTCAGCGTTAATATTAGTTCTGTTCTATCAATTCCAGTCGTTTTACGATAGACTGAGGCTTTAAGATGGTGCCTGGAGAGAGTACTGCATTTGCACCAATTTTAGAATGATCGCCCACCAGAGAGCCAAATTTTTCGCAATGAGTTTCAATTCGAGCAGCATTATAGAAAACTGAAATTTTCTTATCGGCTCTTTCGTTGTAATGGTTGGCGGCGATGGCCCCTGCTTCAAAATTGACATGGCTGCCAATAATGCTGTCGCCAATAAAATTGAAATGTGCTATGGCACTGTTGTCAAAGATAATGCTGGTTTTAATTTCACAACCGGTTCCAATTTTAACCGATTTGCCCAGATAAACCCCGTTTCGCAGATAAGCGTTTGCTCCAATAAAGCAGTCCGCCCCAATAATTGCCGGAGCTTTTAGCACAACGTTGCTTTCTATAATGGCCGTTTTGTGCAGGGCTATGCCATTGGCAATGGTATAACCGGCATCGAGTTCCCGAAATAGTGCCTCGATAATGTTGGTAAGATTGGAAGTAATTTCCCATGGATCTTTCTCCTGGTTATGAAAAAAGCCTGCTGAAAATTGCGCTATAAAAGCATCCATGGGTATCATTGTTCACAGAGTTCAATAGGTAAATCGTCGGGGTCGGCAAAAAAAGTGAATCGCTTATGGGTGAATTCATCGACCCGAACCGGCTCCACGATTATATTTTTCGATTGCAGATTTTTAATGACTGCGTCGAGATTTTCGACTTCAAATGCCAGGTGTCTCATGCCGGTTGCTTCGGGACGCGATACCCGCGGAGGAGGAGCAGGGAACGAAAATAGTTCGATGACATAATTTCCATTCAGTGCCAGGTCGAGCTTATACGACTCCCTCTCGTGCCGGTATACTTCCCGAATAATTTCGAACCCCAAGACTTCAGTATAAAACCGCTTCGATTTTTGGTAATCGGAGCAGATGATAGCAATATGGTGGACGTTTTTCAGCATTTTTTAGATGGTTCGGAGGAAGAGCATTATTAATACGATGCTTTTTGATTTAGTTAAGTTTGATAAATTTTAAATGAAGCTGAGAAAGGAAGGATGAACATTAATTCCCAAGTCTTAAATAAAAGATATCTGTTCTAATCTATTCTAAAAATTAACGATCAAAACTTTCATTATTCTTCTTAAGCAACTCTTTTAGAACATTTTCAGAAATTCTGAAATCAGTCGCTTGTAGTTTTTCAATCAAAGGCTTCACTTTATCTATAAGTCCAATTTGTTTTGCTTTGTGAATGACTCCAAGTGTACCTGTAAATTTTAAATTCAATTAACAGCTAATTTTCTCGCCTTTAAATCATCAAGTAACAATAACGGATAATCCATTTCTTTTGCCAAAGCAATAGCACTTGCTTCTCCCAAGTCAACCTGCGTTTCCAGGAATTCCTGATATTTTTTGTCCTTAACTCTTTCAATTTTTATCCATTCGGGTAATTTTTCTGAAAATTCCCGGGCAACTTCAGGAGTGGTAGTGATGGTATTATAAACTTTATGGAGCAACTCTAATTCCCCTATATTATGAAAAAGGATTAGGCAACTGGTATCAGAGATAATAATATCAGGCATTTGCAATATCAGATTCTAAGTCAGAGATTGATGTACTAAATACTGATACACCATATCTACCTAATAATTCGATAAAAGTTCTTTTTGATAAACCGGCAACCTTTGCTGCTTGTCCAGACGATAATTTACCTTCTTCGTATAGTTTTGAGGCAATTATCATCGAAAGATCAGAATCTTTTAAATCAAGATCATCCGGTAAATTTAATTGTATTGTTCTCATTGTTAAAATTTTCAATGTCCTTACAAAGATATGAAAACAATCATACTTTACGAAGGTTGCCTTTGGTATTTCTTGCTGACAAGTATCGGGATAAGGTATTCTATATCAATAAAAATCAGCTAACAAGCCAAAAAATGGATAATTAGGATTACTTCCTCTTCCCGGTATGCAGGGCCAGTCCTCCCAGGGAGGTTTCCTTGTAACCGCGGCCTAAATCGTGACCGGTTCTTTTCATGGTTTCCACCACCTGGTCGAAACTGATGCGGTGGCGACCGTCCGATAGTAGTGCATAGGTATTATGATTCAACGCGCGGGCGGCAGCAAAGGCATTTCGTTCGATGCAGGGAATCTGAACCAACCCCAAGATCGGATCGCAGGTAAGTCCCAGGTGATGTTCCAGTCCCATTTCGGCAGAGTATTCCACCTGGAAAATGCTTCCTCCCATCATTTGAGTTGCTGCACCTGAGGCCATAGCACAGGCGGTTCCCACCTCTCCCTGGCAACCTACTTCGGCGCCCGAAATAGAAGCATTGGTTTTCACCAGGTTGCCAATTAAGCCTGCGGTAGCCAGGGCTCTTATCATCGATTGATGACTGATTTTATATGTTTTTTGATGGTAAAGCAGAACTGCCGGCATTACCGCACATGCTCCGCAGGTAGGTGCAGTCACTATTTTTCCTCCTGAGGCATTTTCTTCGGAAACCGCTAATGCATACGAAAACAACAATGCCCGCTTTTGAATGGGCCCACTATAAGCTTTTGCTTTTAAAAAATACGAGTTCGCTTTCCGCGGAAGCTGTAATCCGCCGGGGAGTGACCCTTCAGCGCTTAGTCCCCGTTTTATGGCTGCGGCCATTATCTTCCAGACTTCTTCGAGGTAGTCCCAAATATCTTTTTCATCAAAACAATCCACATATTCCCACAGTTGTTTGCCGTTGCGGTCGCACCATTGCAAAATTTCATTCATGGTGCGGTGCTCGTAAATTTTTCGGGTTTCGGAGTTCGTATAGTCGTCAATAATAGCCCCACCACCAATGCTGTAAGCAGTCCAATCCAAAATAAGTTCCTTTTGGGCATTCAGTGCTTCAAATTTTAAGGCATTGGGATGTCGTTTCAGGTATTCGGCAGGTTTCCAAATGAATTCAAGGTTTCGTTTCCCAAAGCTTTCCTGAATGGCAACATCGGTAAGGTGGCCTTTGCCGGTAGCGGCAAGGCTTCCATAAAGCGTGACTTTGTAAAAAGGGGCATCGGGAATTCGTTTAATAAACTGCTCGGCAGCTTTTTTGGGTCCCATGGTATGACTGCTCGAAGGTCCGTGTCCGATGCGATAAATTTCCTTAATCGACTCCATTCAGTGCGCTTTTAAGTGAGGAATTTTTAATTGGATGAAATTACAAACAATTATTTGCACGAAAAGATATTTTAGGGCATACAAAAAAAGAAAGGAAAATTGGATAAGATAGTTTCAAACCTGATAAAAATTAACGCAGCATCCCAATAAAATTGAGAAGTGTATCAATATTCCAATTCCAGGCAGGGATCCCAGAAAAGCTCTTTGAATTTTAATACTTTATCGTTATCCACTTCAATTCCTTCGCTTTCGAGGAGTTGTTGCATGACATCTGGTCCGTCGAAATGATGTTTCCCGGTCAGGAGACCATTCCGGTTAACTACACGATGTGCCGGAATAAATTCTTCGGTTGTATGGCATCCATTTAAAGCATACCCCACCATCCTCGACGATTGGGCTGTTCCCAGGTATTTGGCAATTGCACCATACGAAGTTACCCGACCATAAGGTACTTGTTTGGTGACTTCATAAACCAGGGTATAAAAATCAGGAATTTTCTTCATTCTCGTAAGACTCTCTGATTTCATTGGTATGCGGAATGGTGAAACAGATATATTTTATGGGGATACCCATTGCCAGGTATTGACTTTCGTAAAAAGTACGGATGGATAAAATTTCATCACTCAATCCGGAATTATACAAATCGGCAGTATTTACCAGGATATTGAATTTATTGCTTTTAGCTAGCCGGCTGGTATATTTGTACAGGATAGTATTATCGGTTTTCAGGTGAATAATGCCCTGTGATTTTAAAAATGTCTGATATCGGGGCAGGAACCGGGAAGAGGTAAGCCTTTTTAAGGAACGGATCCGCTTCTCTTGCGGATCAGGAAAGGTGATCCAGATCTCGGATATTTCGTTCGCTGCAAAAAAGGAAGTTATTTGTTCGATCCGGGTTCTCAAAAAGCCCACGTTTGGTAAGGATTTCTCAAGTGCTTCTTTTGCTCCCGCCCAAATACGGGCTCCTTTGATATCGACCCCTATAAAATTCTTATCGGGATATTTTTGTGCCAGCCCCAGCGTATATTCTCCCTTGCCACAACCTAATTCCAGCACAATGGGATTGGTATTTTTAAAAAACGTCGAACTCCAGTTCCCTTTCAACGGGTGATCGGTATTGATAATATCGTCTAAAACCGGTTGGACAACATTGGTAAATGTTTCCATCTCAGCAAACCGCTGCAATTTATTCTTTCCCACAATTCTTTATGTTATTTCGCTTTTTCGATTCGGATGCCTGCATCCATTATAAATGGTAATTTCTCATTGCGCATGGCATGTGCTAATTCAAAGGTATAAATTCCTTTATAAGGGAACTTCACATTCATTTTATAGGGGATTTGGTTGTCCCAGATGTCGCCAATTCCATCTCCAAGCCATTTCCCCGAAGGATCGGCCAGGGTAAGTTCAACCGTGTCGCGGATACTTGCCCCTTTTGGTGAATGGGTGGTTACAAACAGATATATATTACTGTATTGGTAACTATTGGCATTGCGAATATTCAGGAATAAGTTATGCGCTTCAAGAGTATCGGCAATGTCGACATCGAATTTTATTACATTATTTTTATCCCAAACAGCATCGGGAATGGTGGTGTTCTCTTCAAAAACCCGACGGGAATTACAACCTGAAAATAGAACAATCGCCAATAATATTATTACCGGCAGTTTGAATTTTATTTTTGTAGGCATCTGTATCATTTCTTTGATAAAGGTCATTTAAGGCATTATAAAAATATCCTTTATTGCGGATTTTGAGGCCTTGGCTTGTTTCTCCGCTTATTTCTGTTATGGTGGTGTTGCGGCTTTTTATCCTGAAAACGGGTTAAACTTTCCTGTCCTACCACATTATGATACGATAGGTCTTTCTGGCGTTCTTCTTCTGTTTCAATTATTTTTTTAACCTTAACTCCTTCTTTGTTCAGTTTGATAATTTCGTTAACCCGTTCTACAGGCACTGGGACAAGGTTAACAGAATCTTCTTTCGAAAAGGTATACCACATTAACCTGCGGAAGACATCCGTTTTAAAATGATACGCAGTACCATCAAAAATTTCCAGATGAATTTCGGTATTAGGGAAATCCTGGCGGGCATCGGCATAAACCTTAAGTTCGTAGTTAATGCAGCATTTCAGTTTTCCGCACTGACCGGCCAATTTGGTCGGATTTAAGGATACTTCCTGGTAACGGGCGGCATTGGTTGTTACCGAAACAAAGTTCGAAAGCCAGGTACTGCAGCATAATTCACGACCGCACGATCCTATCCCACCGATGCGTCCAGCTTCCTGACGCGCACCTATTTGTTTCATTTCAATCCGGACCTTAAATTCTTCGGCCAGTAATTTTATCAATTCGCGGAAATCGACCCGATCGTCAGCGATGTAATAAAATATTGCTTTGGTTTTATCGCCCTGATATTCCACATCGCCAATTTTCATATTAAGCTCCAGCTTGGAAGCTATTTGGCGGGAACGAAGCATGGTGTGGTTCTCCTGTTCTATTGCCTGAATCCATTTTTCGATGTCGACCGACTTTGCTTTGCGGTAAACCTTTTTCATTTCTTCGTTATCGGCCAATCGGAAGTTTGTGCGCGATATCTGTCGTAAAACCAGTTCACCGGTAAGGGAAACAATTCCAATATCGTGACCCGGAGATGCCTCCACAGCAATTATATCGCCAGGTACCAAACGAATTTTATTTACATTCTTATAAAATCCTTTTCGGGTATTTTTAAAACGAACTTCGACCACATCTCCATCCCTGAGTGATTCAGGAATGTCTTCGAGCCAATCGAATGTATCCAGCTTATTGCATCCAACAGCTTTACACGATAGCACCACATCAGAACTATCGGTGGTAGGATTAAAACTCCCGCGGGAGAGGCATATATCTTTGCTATTCATTACAATCTTCTTTAAAAAATACAAACCTACACGAAATTTGCCAAATGCCAAATTAAGCGATCAATTCAGTTTTATTCTATCGAATTTACAGCCTTGCTAATACGACTTATGACTTCCTCTTTACCCAGAAATTCCATAATTACCGGCAGGTCGGGACCTTTAGATGTGCCCACCATTGCCAGCCGCAAGCAATTCATTATCTGCCCGAAATTATATTGACGACTTTCCAGAAAATGATGCAAGGCGTTGTGTATACTTTCGGCCGAGAATTCTTCGAGAGTTGAAAGCAGTTCCGAAACTTCTTTTAAAATAGCCGGCACCTCTGGTTTCCAGCGTTTTTTAATTACTTCGGCATCGTATACATCGGGGGCAATAAAGAAAAAGGAAGCCTGCTCCCACATTTCTTTCACAAAATTTACCCGTTCTTTAACCAGCGAACAAATGAATTCAACCTTTGAAGGGTCTGCATTAACTCCTTTTTCCAGAAGGAATGGAAGAAAAATTTCGGCTAGCTCTTTATCCGTTTTTTTAATTAAATATTGGTGGTTAAACCATTTGGCCTTTTCAAAATCGAAACGAGCCCCGGCCTTGTGAATATGGTCGATTGAGAACGCTTCCGAAAGTTGTTCCATCGAAAAGAGCTCCTGCTCTGTTCCGGGGTTCCATCCTAAAAAGGCAAGGATATTGATAAACGCTTCGGGAAAATATCCCGATTCCTTATACCCCGACGAAATTTCACCCGTAGCAGGGTCAGTCCACTGAAGCGGAAATACCGGAAAGCCCAGTTTATCAGCATCGCGTTTGCTGAGTTTACCTTTTCCATCGGGTTTAAGCAATAAAGGAAGGTGCGCAAATTGAGGCATAGCATTTTCCCAGCCGAAACTTCGGTACAACAATACATGCAACGGGAGGGAGGGCAGCCACTCTTCGCCCCGGATTACATGCGATATCTTCATCAGATAATCATCCACCACATTGGCCAGGTGGTAAGTAGGCATGCCATCCGATTTGAAAAGTACCTTATCGTCGAGGGTGGAAGTATTAACATGCACTTCGCCCCGAATGAGATCGGTTGCTAAAAGTTCTTCATTGGCAGGCATGTTAAAGCGAATCACATAAGGATTTCCTGCTTTAAGCTTTTCTTCCACTTCTGATTTTGAAAGGGTGAGCGAATTTTTCATACTGCCACGGTTCGCGGGACAATAAGAAGTATTCGGTGCTTTTTCGGTTTCGAGTTGTTTACGCATAGCCTCCAGCTCTTCGGGAGTATCGAACGCATAGTAAGCATTTCCTTTGGCAATCAGTTCATCGGCATATTTACGGTACAAATGTTTGCGGTCGCTCTGGCGATAAGGAGCAAATTCGCCACCTTGTTCAATTCCTTCATCAATAGTAATTCCACTCCATTTGAGAGAATCCATTATATATCGCTCAGCTCCGGGCACGAAACGGGTTTGGTCGGTATCTTCGATGCGTAAAATAAACCTTCCGCCTAATTTTTTTGCAAAAAAGTAATTATAAAGCGCTGTTCGAACACCACCAATATGTAAAGGGCCCGTGGGACTTGGGGCAAATCGTACGCGAATTTTCTGATCGGTCATAATCTATTTTTTTGCAAAAATAACAGGAAGGGCGAATTAATCCTAAATTGTGTGATATAAAAACCAATGAGGTGAAATTTAGGGTTTTATTTGTCTCCGAAATTCTTTCATTTCAGAAAGCAACTGAATTTACTTCAAAAAGGCGGATTAGACAATTGACCATTTAAGGAAAGAGAGCTGTATGTTTTGAACTTCTTTGATATAAATTTGTATTGAATACATTATCATTTAATACCATACAAAGCCATGCGACAGAAACTAAATATTATTACCCTGGGTGTTGAAAGCATCGAACGGGCACTTTCATTTTATGAAAAAGGGCTGGGTTGGAAAAGATCATCAGTCAGTACAGACGATTTTATACTATTTCCGCTAGGAGGAATTGTATTTGCCCTTTATCCCCGCAAACTGCTTGCAGAAGATGCTGCCGTAAGCGAAGCAGGATCTGGCTTCTCAGGTATTACGCTTGCTTATAATGCCAAATCGGAACAGGAAGTCGACGAAGTAATGGCAGAAGTTGAGAAGCTTGGAGCTACCATGGTGAAGCCTGCCCAAAAAGTTTATTGGGGCGGTTATAGCGGATATTTCAAGGATTTGGACGGACACTTGTTTGAGGTAGCGCATAATCCATTTTTGGAATTTGATGGAAATGATAATATTATTGCTCCCTGATTGCTTTATCCGGTTTGCATTGAAAGATTATGCCCAACTCATACGGGATTTTATAAAAATCTGCATAGTGGCTAAATCAGATGGTAAATCTTTTAGAATTCAAAAAGCCGCATTTGCGAAAAGAGCTCAAACATGCCACCGGTGTGGATAAAGAGGATATTTTTAGCATCTTTAAATGTGCCTTTTTTAATCTCGTTTACTAATCCAAACATGGCTTTCCCGGTATACACATTGTCGAGGATTATCCCTTCGAGTTGTGCCAATCGGATAATAAATTTCAGCTCTTCGGGAGTGCTTAAGGCATAACCTCTGCCTACATACCCATCGATTATCTTAATTTCATCTTTCGATAGATACATTGATTTTTTCAAATAAGTTGTGCTTTCATGAAATATCGCTTCAATGCAGCTCTCAAAATACGTTTTATCGGCTCCAACATTTATTCCAACGATATCGGCTTTATGGTTCAAAAGTTTTTTCGCTAATAATAACCCGGAATAAGTTCCTCCTGATCCTACAGCAATTACTACGGAATCGAAATTAATTCCTGATTCTTTTTCCTGAGTAATAATTTCCTCCATGGCAATAAAGTAACCAAAAGAGCCAATGCCATTTGAAGCTCCTTCGGGAATAATATAAGGGCGGAAACCTTCTTTTTCTTTTTGCAGCTTTATCTCGTTCATAATTTCATTTCGTTGCTGGCTATATTGTTCGGCGGTAATAAAAACGATTTCGGCCCCCAGCATTTTATCCAGAAAAAGATTTCCTTCCGGTTCAGAATCCGAATTTCCTCGTAATACCAGGCACGATTTCATCCCTAACCGGGTCGCAACAGCGGCAGTGGCTCTGCAATGGTTCGATTGGATTCCCCCGCAAGTAATTAAATAATTACATCCCCGATCGATTGCCTCTTTTACGGTAAATTCCAATTTCCGCACCTTATTCCCCGAAAATTCCATTCCGGTTTGATCGTCGCGTTTAATATAGATTGCAGGCCCATTTAATTCTTTCGAAAGGCGATCGAGTTTTTCGATTCGGGTAGGTAAATTGGCCAGACGAATTCTTCCAGGGATGATTATCATGTGTTTTATTTTTGAGTTCGATAAATCTAAAACGAATATAGGGAGGTTTGACCAACCTTTAATTTTCTAAAGCGTAAAAAAAGGGAAAAATAATTAGTAAAGAAATTTTGCAACAGATACCGGCCTAACTTATTATATCAGTTGCTAAAATGAAAACAAACAACTTGTGAATTCATTTATAATTGTTTTCTTTCGGATATATTAATAAGTAGTTAACCTTAAATTTATATCAGCTTGTATGGAGAAGTGGAAGGTTTTATTGGTGCTGATTGCAATTCTCGTTCTTAATCCCAATGGCCAGGCTCAGGTTGTAGATCATTGGGAGACTATTATAAATGCATCAGATACCTGGAAGTACACCATACCATCTGTGGAACCGGATACAAACTGGAGATATCCTGTTTTTAACGATGCATCGTGGAGCAGCGGACCAGGAGGTTTTGGTTATGGCGATAACGATGATGGTACTATTGTCCCCAATGGCACGGTAAGCGTTTATTTTCGAAAAACATTTAATGCTGCAGATACTTCTAAAATTATGCAGCTTATACTGCATGCCGATTATGATGATGCATTTGTTGCATATCTTAACGGTAGGGAAATTGCCAGGGGTGGAGGGTTAACCGATAAATATCCGCCCTTTAATCAAAAATCGGCAAGTACCCATGAAGCCGGGATGTATAACGATATCAGGCCCGATGGTTATTTACTGACTTTTGAAACTACCAGAAAATTTCTTAAGAATGGAGAAAATGTTCTGTCGGTTCAGGTACATAACGATGCAACTACATCATCCGATTTATCCTGTATTGTATTTCTTTCAGCCGGCATAAAAGGTCAATCGGTTGTTTTTGGACCTACGCCCGGATGGTTTAGAGTGCCTGTGCAAACCGGAGTTTCGAATTTGCCTATTGTTATGATTAATACAAACGGGCAGCCAATTTTAGACAATGAGAAAATCAAAGCACATATGTCCATAATTTTCAATGGCGAAGGGATATTAAATCGTATAACAGATCCGGCTAATAACTATGATGGTTTTATTGGAATAGAACTCAGAGGCTCATCATCTGCCAGCTTCCCCAAAAAATCGTATGGGGTAGAAACCAGAACCGCCTTAGATTCGAACCTGAATGTTTCTCTTTTAGGACTTCCTGCTGAAAATGATTGGGTATTATATGCACCCTATTCCGATAAAACCTTTCTGCGCGACATTTTAGCCTATAAATTGGGAACTGAAATGGGGCATTATGCTCCCCGCACCCGGTTATGTGAACTCTATCTGGAAAATAATTACCAGGGGGTATATGTTCTCATGGAAAAGATTAAGCAAGATAAGAACAGGGTAAATATTTCGGATTTAAAAACAACAGAAGTTTCGGGAAAAGACATTACCGGAGGATATATTTTTAAAATTGATAAGGCTACCGGCACAAATAACGACGGCTGGACTTCTCAATTTAAGTCAAAACATGCGAATAAAGACATTAACTTTTTATATCACTATCCAAAACCAGATGAAATTACAGAGGTTCAAAAAAACTATATAGCCACCTACGTTTCCCAGTTCGAAAATACCTTGAAATCTGATTTTTTTGCGAATTCGCAAATCGGGTATCAGAAATTTGTCGATGTAGCTTCGTTTGTCGATTATTTTCTGATTAACGAAATATCAAAAAATGTAGATGGATATCGGATCAGTTCGTTCTTCCATAAAAACAGGGAAGATAAAGGTGGTAAATTGATTGCCGGTCCGCTATGGGATTATAACCTGGGGTTTGGAAATGCTGATTATTACGATGGGGCAAATACGACAGGTTGGTTTTTTAATAATTCTTTCAATTTGGACGATTACTGGCAGGTTCCATTCTGGTGGGAGCGATTTTTAGAAGATCCTTATTATTGCAGTGTTTTAAACGACCGGTATAACCAGTTTCGGCAAACTATTCTGAAAACTGATCGCATTAAGAGTTACATTGATTCGGTTGCTCTGGTTTTGCAGGATCCGCAAGATAGGAATTACAGCCGATGGGATATTTTAGGGGAGTATGTTTGGCCTAATCCAACCTATCCGGAAACATACCAGCAGGAAATTAATAATTTAAAGTCCTGGATCAGCGACCGACTTTGGTGGATCGATAATAACCTCCCCAAAATACTAATTCTGTCAGGGCAGGAAGACCTTCATCGTATTGTAAATAATGCCGCTGTTGTTTATCCTAATCCATTCAGCGAAAAATTCTATGTTGAATTATTTCCCGATCAGGATGCAAAATATGCCAGCATTTCATTATACGATCTTACCGGGAAACTTCTCTTTACGGGGCAATCGGATATAAGCTCCACTGAAAAAGCACTTTACTCAATTTCCGATCATAGCAGCATTTGCTCGAATATACCTGTAGGGATGTATTTGTTAAAAATAAAGCTTGACACAGGTCAGGAATTTCAAAGTAAAATTGTGAAGAAATAAGATTTCGGAAAGAATTCAGATTTTCGAAATCGTGATATTTCATTGAAAAGTTTAAATTTGGATGCGATTGTCGGGTATGATGATCGCACCAAATATGAAAAAATGAGCCAGTCCCTTCCCGAAAAAAACAATAAAAAGATTATTAATGCATGGTGTTCTTACGATGTAGCCAATTCGGCCTACAGTTTAACGATCGGAACCGCTCTTTATCCTATCTACTACCAGGAAGTTACTAATCAGACCTGGGGCTCCAGTATTGTTCAATTTGCCGGGAAAAGCTTCCAAAATACCGTACTTTACGATTATGCCCTGGCGTGTGGCTATCTTTTAATTATCTTTCTTACACCCTTGCTTTCGGGTATTGCCGATTCGGGTGGCTACCGAAAACGCTTTATGCAGTTTTTTACTTTGCTTGGAGCACTTTCCTGTATTGGATTGTATGGATTTAATGGTGATAACATGCTCGTAGGGGTTGGTCTTCCGGCTTTAGCAGTGGTAGGATTCGCCGGATCGCTTGTTTATTATAATTCGTTTTTACCCATTATTGCCACACCCGATAAACATGATATTATTAGCGCCCGTGGCTTTTCGTGGGGTTATGCCGGGAGTATGCTGTTATTAATTTTCAACCTTTTTTCAATCGAAAAATACGAATGGTTCGGATTTGCCGGAAAGTTGGATGCGGTTCGTTTTGCTTTCCTGGAGGTTGGAGTTTGGTGGTTGGTTATTTCGCAGTTTGCCTTTTACCACTTAAAAGAATTTAAAGGGAATTTTAGTCTTAAAACCCATGTCTTTACCAAAGGATTTAATGAGATTATTAATGTATTTAAAGCCGTTAGAAAGCAAAACCGGATGCGGCTTTTTTTATTATCGTTCTTCTTATTTAGTGTAGGTGTTCAGACAATTATTTTAGTGGCTACCTTATTTGGGAGCAAGGAATTAGGCATTACCGGACCAAAACTGATTATTACAATTTTACTGATCCAAATTTTGGCAATTGTTGGCGCTACTTTTTTTGGCAGAGTGTCTGCTAAATATGGAAATAAAAAATCATTGATTTCCATGCTCATCATTTGGACTATTGTTTGTCTGGTCGCATATTTCATTCAAACAGACGTTCATTTCTTTATTCTTGCTTCCATGGTAGGACTAGTGATGGGGGGAATACAATCGCAGGCCCGTTCAACTTATTCAAAAATGATTCCCGAAAATTCGATTGATACTTCTTCGTATTTTAGCTTTTACGATATTACCGAAAAAGCTGCGATTGTGGTGGGAATGTTTAGTTTCGGTTTTTTGGAACAGGTTACCGGCAGTATGCGCAATAGCACTCTGTTTTTAGCGTTCCTTTTTTTTGTGAGTTTAATAATTGTGTTTAATTCAACTTTTGAAAAAAAGCAGGATGAATTTTTCTTATAGGTTATATGATGAATAGGGGATCGTTAATTCGAATAATTTATAACCGATAATATAATCACAACAGCCCCATGAAATATAATGTCTTAATTTTTGTAATATCTTGTTTTACAATAACTCTTGGTTTTTCGCAACAAGCACCAATAAATAAAAAAATGAATACTGCCTTAATCATAATTGATATTCAAAACGATTATTTTGTAAATGGAACAATGTCACTGGTAGGTTCCTACGAAGCCAGCCTAAATGCAAAACAAATTTTGGATAAGTTTAGGAGAGACAATCTGCCAGTAATACATATTCAGCATATTGCAACTCGACCAACAGCAACATTTTTTCTCCCAAATACAAAAGGGTCAGAAATTCATGAAAATGTCCGACCAATTGCAGGAGAAAAAATAATAGTAAAACATTTCCCTAATAGTTTTCGGGAAACTGAGCTGCTAACTTATTTACATGATAAAAATATTACCGATATGGTTATCTGCGGAATGATGACCCATATGTGCATAGATGCAACTACCCGCGCCGCAAAAGATTTTGGCTTTAATTGCATATTGATAGGAGATGCTTGTGCAACCAAAAATCTTGAAATCGATGGGAAGGTTGTAAATTCCGTCGATGTTCATAATAGCTTTTTGGCAGCACTGAACTCAACATATGCTGCAATTAAAAACACCGATAAGTATTTGCTCGAAAAGTAGAGGCAAAATACTGCTCCTGTCAGCCTAACGTTCATTTAATTGCAAGGTTTTCCTTTGGTAAAATTTCTTGATAATGTTTTTAATTTCCCCCTTTTAAAAACTATCACTACCTTAGTTTAGAATGGGGAGGTTTTAATATAAGTGTATTATTCAAATTTAGCCATAGATATTTTGTTAATTTGTAATTGAAAGAAGATAATTTCCAACTTGCCATGAAGAGAGTTCTATTTTTTATATCGTTTTTATTAATTACCTATTTAGTATTTTCGCAAAAAGCGGGGTTTAGTGACACCTACAAAAATTTGCAGCACCAGCTTGCTACCGGTTGGAATACCTGGAACACAGAAAGTGTACTTTCGCACGTTTTAATGCCCGAAGCTATTGCTGTTACAATATGCCTAAACAATACAAACAATGGACATTCATACCTAAAAGAGGCATTTCAAACTGTAAATCAGGGACGTCCTGAAAAAATTACTCCGGGCTGGCATGCTGCAGATGGTAGTTACACCGAACTTACTGTGGAGTGGAATAATAATACCTTTAAAATTCAAACTGCTGCAAAAGGAAATCAATGGGTAGCCCTTGTTACTACCATGAAGGTAACTGAATTTGCTCCTAACCTCATAATTGAGTCGGGAATTTTATGGAATAGGGCTGGAAATTTTTCGCTAACCGGAAACCAGATTTTGGTTGAAACTGGTGAGAAAACAATTATGATTGGAACACCCAATAAACTTACCACTGATTTTATTCCCTCAAATTCTCCCTATCTCGCGGTACCTCTCTCAGGTGAAATCGGGATCTATGCCGGAAGTCCCATGAGTATGGAAGATATCGAGAGTTTTATCCAAACCAACCGGAATAAAATGGAACTGGCTGCGATGAACTATGAAGGGCTTTCGGAAGTTTACCGCACCATGTCGTCGATATTAGGATGGAATACAATATATGATCCTCAAAACAATAGGGTTATCAGTCCGGTTAGCCGATCATGGAATTCGCATTGGGGAGGGTGGGTTCTTTTCGATTGGGATACCTACTTTGCCAGTTATATGTTTTCGCTCTTTGATAAAAATTTGGCCTATGCCAATGCTGTAGAAATGACAAAATCAATCACACCGGGCGGGTTTATACCAAATTTTGCAAGTTCTTACGGAAAAGTATCGGTTGACAGAAGCCAGCCTCCGGTTGGCAGTTTTGTGATTCGTGAACTGTATAAGCATTATGGTGAGAAGTGGTTATTGGAAGAAACCTATACCGAATTGCTGACATGGAACAGGTGGTGGCCAAAGAATCGCGATAACGAAGGCTTTTTATGCTGGGGTTCAAATCCTGTTAAAGATAAACCCTATCCATGGCAGGAAAATAACTGGCAGGCAGCTGCATACGAATCGGGTCTTGATAATTCGCCTATGTACGACAATGTTCCTTTTAATAAAAACACACATGTAATGGAATTGGCGGATGTTGGTTTGATGTCACTTTACATTTGGGATTGTCGCAACCTTGCTGATATAGCAGAAACTCTTGGAAAGAAAGATGATGTTAAAGAACTTAAATCGCGTGCTGAATATTATAATAAAAATCTTAAAACCCTTTGGGATGAGCAAAAAGGAATTTTCCTGAATAAGCGGACAGATAACGGAACATTTAGCGAGCGCTTGTCGCCCACTAATTTTTACCCGCTACTATCGCAAACAGCTACACAATCACAAGCTGAGAGAATGATGAAAGACCACTATTTTAATCCTGCTGAGTTTTCGAGCGAATGGGTAATGCCCAGCATTGCACGTAACGACCCAGCATTTACCGATCAAAATTATTGGCGCGGCCGTATTTGGGCTCCCATGAATTTTTTGGTATATGTGGGAATGCTAAATTATAACATTCCCGAAGCCCGAAAGGATTTGGTAAAAAAGTCTTACAATTTGTTGATGCGTAACTGGTTCGAAAAAGGAAGCGTAAACGAAAATTACAACGCGATTACAGGGTATGCCGATGATGTCCCCAATAGCGATCCATATTACCATTGGGGAGCATTGC
Organism: Bacteroidota bacterium; assembly: GCA_020048915.1. GTDB lineage: Bacteria > Bacteroidota > Bacteroidia > Bacteroidales > JAAUTT01 > JAAUTT01. The sequence goes on from JAIFLU010000230.1 coordinate 24,948, forward strand.
TTGGGTTTATGTCATTCATTGATGATCGCTACATCCCTCAACCTGTAACTGGCTCCAGCATTAAAAAATAACTATTAACACATTATTCACTTATAGCTAAATCTATGAGAAAACTAACAATTATCTTATTAATGGCTGCATCTGTAATTTCGTGCAGTAGATTGACAACCTTAAAACCAATTGATAAAATTGAAATTTCTTCGGGTTGGCAATTCAAACAAGCCGATTCGGGCGAATGGCTAGCTGCAAATGTTCCCGGAACGGTGCATACCGATTTATTGGCTAATAAAAAAATCGAAGATCCCTTTTATCGAACCAACGAGCGTAATCAGCAATGGATCGATAAAAAAGATTGGATATACCAAACTACTTTGAAAATCGATAGTACCTTAATTCAGAAGGAAAACATCGAACTAAGCTTTAAAGGGCTGGATACTTATGCGGATGTTTATGTAAACGATTCACTTATTTTGAAAGCCGATAATATGTTTCGGGAATGGACAGCCAATTGCAAAAAAATTCTGAGAATTGGCGATAATATCGTAAAAGTTTATTTCCATTCTCCCATTGCTCTTGGTTTAAAAGAGCTTGAAAAATTTGGCTATGCCCTACCGGCTACAAACGATCAGAGTGAAAATGGGGGGTTGGCCGATAAAAAAGTAAGTATTTTTACCCGCAAAGCTGGTTATCATTATGGATGGGACTGGGGCCCACGATTTGTAACTTCTGGAATTTGGCGCCCGGTATATTTGCAGGCCTGGAATAATGCTAAAATCAATAATGTGCAAATTATTCAGAAAACCATTACTCCTGAAAAAGCAACTGTAAAAGCGGTTTTCGAAATCCAGTCCTCTGCAACCGGAAGCGCTCACATTCAATTGTCGTGTAAAAACGACCCAACCATAACCGCAAGCAGTAAAGTAAAATTGAATCCTGGCCTTTGTAAATCCGAAGTTGAATTCACCATTAATAATCCTAAACTATGGTGGACCAATGGTCTTGGCGAATCATTTTTGTATAACCTGGTAGCAGATCTGAAAATTGACAATATCACCATCGACCAAACATCTGCAAATATTGGACTGCGTACAGTGAAAATTATCCAACAGCCCGATTCGCTCGGCGAAAGCTTTTATGTGGAGTTAAACGGCAAAGCAATATATATGAAAGGGGCAAATTATATTCCTAACGATAACTTTTTGCCTCGTGTTACTCCGCAGGAATATGAAAAAGTTGTGAAGTCGGCGTACGATACAAAAATGAACATGCTTCGTGTATGGGGTGGAGGAATTTACGAAAACGATGTGTTTTACGATTTATGCGACAAATACGGGATTTTAATATGGCAGGATTTTATGTTTGCATGCAGCATGTACCCTAATAATGATGCGTTATTTGAGAACATAAAAGAAGAAGCTATTGATAATGTAAAGCGGTTGCGTAATCATCCTTCTGTTGGAATTTGGTGTGGTAATAACGAAATTGATGTTGCCTGGCAGGAATTTAACGAAAAGGGAGGCTGGGGTTGGAAACAGCAATATACTACCGATCAGCGCAAAGCTATTTGGAAAGCTTACGACACAATTTTCCATAAAATACTTCCTGAAGTGGTGAAAAAATACGATACAAACCGTTTTTACTGGCCGTCATCGCCTATGGCTGGATGGTTTAAGCATTCCGATTTTGCTGCACATTCAGGAGATATCCATTATTGGGATGTTTGGTGGGGTCAAAAACCTTTTGAAGAATACGAAACCCACATTGGCCGGTTTATGAGCGAATATGGATTTCAATCGTTTCCCGAATTTAACACGGTTAAATCGTATACTATCCCAGCTGATTATGACATTTTTTCGGATGTGATGAAAGCGCACCAACGTTCTTCTATTGGAAATGGTACCATAAAAAACTACATGCAGCGGGATTATAAAGTTCCAACCGATTTCCGTAAATTTTTGTATGTTGGACAAGTTTTACAGGCCGAAGGAATTAAGTTTGCCATGGAAGCCCATCGTAGGGCAAAACCATATTGTATGGGTACTTTATTCTGGCAGATAAACGATTGCTGGCCAGTTGCATCCTGGAGCAGTACCGATTATTACCGCCGCTGGAAAGCACAACAATATTATGCAAAAAAGGCTTTTTCGGATGTATTGGTATCACCCGATCTCGATAGCACCAAACTGAGTATCTACATTGTGAGTGATTTGCAGACATCGATTAACACTAATTTAACTATGAAAGTGATTGATTTTTCAGGTAAAATACTCTTCGAAAAATCTGTACCAGTGGAATTAAAAGCGAACTCAAGCATTGAGTTTTTCAAAGATGACCTTGCAAACTTAGTCCCTGTTTCCGCGCAAAAAAACAGCTTATTATTTGCTGAAGTAAAAGAAGGGGATAAGGTCTTATCTACCAATATCCTTTATTTCCTTCCTCCTAAAGAGTTGAATCTTCCAAAATCGGTTGTTAAGAAATCGCTGAAAGAAGAAAAAGGCGAGATTATCCTCGAATTAAGTGCTGATAAGTTAGTGAAAAACCTCTACCTGAGTTTGGAAGAAGGCGATGGTTTCTTCAGCGATAATTACTTCGATATCCTTCCCGGTCAGATCATCACCATTCATTTTACACCCTCCTCTTCTATGGATCTTAAAACCTTTGAGAAAAATCTGAAGCTGATGAAGCTGGATGAAATATAATTTATAGGCTAACACTGATATTATAAAAAGACGACTTGTTAAACCGGGTCGTCTTTTTGTTAAAATAGTTGATAATGCTATTCTTTATTAAACGATTTACCAAGTGATATTCAATCGCAAATATTAGAATTCTGTTTTTCCAGATCCAACAACCATTTCTTTCTCCACAACCCTCCCCCATAGCCGGTAAGATTGCCGTCATGACCAATTACGCGGTGACAAGGAATAAGGATGGAGATTTTATTCATGCCGTTCGCATTAGCCACCGCACGAACTGCTTCAGGCATGTTCAACGCAGTTGCCTGCTCCTTGTACGAGCGGGTTGTACCATAAGGAATATTTTGCAATTCTTTCCAAACCGATTGCTGAAACTTTGTACCAGGGGTAAACAAAGGAATGGTAAATTCCTGCCTATTCCCTTCAAAATATTCATTAAGCTGGTTTTTCAAAGGCTCAAAATGTGGATTATCTCCTTGGATGATATTAGCATTTAAGCTTTTTGCCAATATTTTAAATTCTGTTTCGAGCATTTTCCGGTCGGAAAATTCCAGAAGACAGATTCCTTGTTCAACTGCACCGGCAAACATGGTTCCCAAAGGCGTTTCGAGCCGCATAATGTTTAATAGTTGAATGTTTTTGCTATTGGAAGGGGAAACGCCGAAAATGGATTTAAAAGAACCGTTAAACCCGCTTAAGGACTCATACCCGGAGTCGAAAGCAACTGAAGTAACAGTTTCCCCATTTTGTATCTTTTTAAAGGCCGAGTTTATCCTAAACATGCGCTGGTACGAATGAAATGTAATTCCATGATTTTTTAAAAACCACCGACGTATTTTATTTGGTTCAATGTTTCGTTGCACTAAATCCCAATCTTTAAATTTTAAAGAAGGATCTGCGTTAAGTTCATATAAAATTTTCTTAATGTAATCGGGCGTTTCGTCTAATTTCTCTAACGGATTGCACACTTTACAAGGTCGGTAGCCATTGAGTATGGCATCTTTGACCGTTTTAAAAAACTCCACATTTTCAACTTTGGGTTTTCGGGCAGTGCATGTTGGCCGACAGAAAATTCCAGTTGTTTTTACCGCAGCAATAAATATTCCTTCGTAAGATGCATCTTTATCCACAAGAGCTTTATACATCATGGCGTTTGTAAGCATATCGTTTTTTATTGCAAGAATAAATTTTTCTGCCAGTTTCTGCAACCGAAAAAATGACATGTATTTTTCAATTTCTGAATTCCTGAAGGGTTATCTCGCAGTTTTCAAGTATTACTGTTTACCCAACATATATTTGCTTTTGATGGGGTTACCAAACTGTATCGCTTAGCTTCCCTTAAAAATTCATGCTATTTTTTTTCGGGCAGCACGGCTATCACTTCCACCTCAACCACCAGTCCGGGATCATACAGCCTCTTTACCTCCACCCAAGTGGCTGCAGGAAAATCATTTTTATAATAATTGCGCCGAATATCCTTGTATTTTATAACCGAATCAAGAGCAGTAGCATAAAGGTTTTCTTTAACAACATTGGCAAAAGAAGCATTATAGTTTTTTAGCGATTTGTCTATTTCATCATAGGCAAGTTTTAAGGCGTCCTCCATTTTTCCCCAACCAACGGAACCCGAAACATAAATGGTATTTCCCACTTTTACTGCCTGGGTATATCCAATATCATCTTCCCCTGTTTTATCGATATTGAATTTCTCCTTTTTCAGAACAGCAGGATTGTTTTGTCCGCTTACATTAACGAAATAAGCGCAAGAAATAAGAAGAATAGTTACCAAAGTTTTTGTTTTCATAGTAAATCAGTTTGTTAATTACAGGATAAAATATAGAGGGATGATTCCTTTTCTAAATCTAACCCTATACCGCTCTCCTGGTCTGATTTCATTATGTTTAGTTACTATTAAAAATAGCCTGATCAGATTGTCAATATTTTCTCCCCCGATTGGATATAATCTGTCAATGCTTTGCCCATGTAACGAACATTAATTCCAAGTTTGAGCAGCTCCGGGGTTACACCCAAATTATCGCTGCATGCCTTGCAGGCTTCAATAGAAACCCCATGATGGAGCATTTCGATAATTTCCGATTGCACCTGGGGATCAGTTGCTACCAGTTTGGCCGAGGCTCCCCAAATAATAATATTTACCTCAGACCACCATTCCTTTGTTTTGGAGTTAATAGCATACATGGCCAGCATATTAAAAAAGGTATCTTTATTATCCGATGTCCAAAGAATATTTAACTTGTCCATGTCCTTTAATCGTTATTAGTTTTCAATTGAAACGGTATTTCCTTTTGCCCGTAAAGCCTCTGTGCTGCTATATAAATCTTCGTGTTTCACTAAAATATAATCGGTATCGTAGGTAGAAATTGTAAAAATAGAAACTCCGCGTTCTCTCAGAATTGCAGCTATATAAGCAATAATACCCACCAACGAAAAGTCTAATATTCCGGTAATTTTTAGAATCCTCCAATCTCTGCTAACCGAAACATCTTCGGTAGCAATATCAGTTTGGGTAGCAACTACCGATTGCTCATCCAGGGTTTTGGTGATAGAGTAAAAATCGCTCCGATAAATCCAATCTGGCAATACGGCATCCTTTGCAAATTTATAAATTGAATATTGGTTTGCCAGAACTATAAAATCAAGTTTCACTTGTATATTCTTAGATTATTAAATTAGGATCGTGAATTCCTGATAGTCTGTATCGGAATCGTAAAGTCCTCTCTTTCGTTTGAGCTTCTCTGCGTAATAGTTTCATGCAAGGATGTCTTCTGAAAAGTATACTCTTTTAAGTAAAAAGCTAAACAATTTAGCTTTTCAAAATACTTCAACAAGTGCTTAACTGGGCGCATACTGAAGTTACAAAAGTGGTGCTTACTATCCGAAAATCATAGCATGAGGATTGGAACTCTTAACTCAATTGATAGTTTGTCGCAAATAATGCCGCCAGTTTTGTAATGGATAAATAAAAACAAAAATTCTTAAACAAAAAAACTATGGATGCGTTTTTGAAAAATGCACTTTGCAATTTGAATCGAAACTATATTGAATAAAATAATTAACTTTATTTACACAATAGGTAGTATGCTTTCCCTCCTGATTCATAAACGTTAAATGAAAAAAATATTTCTTTTATTCTGTTTGTTTTTTCAAATTTACCAAAGCTTTTCACAGGGGAACAGGCTGAATTTTAAACGAATTACTACCCTCAACGGACTTTCTAATAACTGGGTACGATGTGTTTATCACGATAACAAAGGATTTATCTGGGTAGGAACATCCGATGGGCTTAACCGGTTCGACGGGACGGAGTTTAAAATTTTCCGACCACAACAATACTCTCACCAAAGCCTGGGAGATATTGCCATTAACTTTATTACCCGGAAGGATTCTGATGAACTCTGGATTGGAACCGATATGGGACTATACACCTTCAATACCAAACTGGAGTTGCTGGTAGCAAATCCCCTTTTAAAAAATTTACCGGTTCTTTGTTTCATGCGCAATGGAGACTCTGAGTTCTGGTTTGGAACCGATAATGGATTATTTAAATATAACACCCCCGACAGCAGTTTGATTACCTTTAAAAATAAAATCGGGGATAAATCGACTATCAGCAGCGACTATATAAATGTTATTTTCAAAGATGCCAATTCAGATATTTGGATAGGTACCAAAAAAGGCCTCCATCTCTATCAGCCAAAAAGTAATTCATTTATTGTTTACAAGGCTTCCAATAAACCGGGAGACATAAGTGGTGATGATGTTTTAGCGATTTGTATGGACAAACAAGACCAAATTTGGGTAGGCACTTCACAGAACGGAATAAACCAGCTCCTGAAACCGAAAGAAGGGAAAATATCGTTCCGTCAAATAAGCGAAGGAGCCATAGTTCGTCTCCTTGTCGATTACCAAAATAGGCTTTGGGCTGTAAAAAGTTCCGGTGGAGGCCTCGAAAGGATAGACCTGAATGCCTATTATTCTACGAATACCTTAAGAATTGAACATTATTACTCCGATCCTACCGATTCAAAAAGCCTCAGCGATAATTCGCTTTTCAGCATATACGAAGATAGGCTGAACGATATTTGGATAGGTACCTTTGGAGGTGGGTTAAACTATTTTAGCAACCGTGAAAAGAAATTTCACATAGCGCGGGAAACTATTTTAGATAAGAATTCCATTAAGAACAACCTGGTAAATGCCTTTCTGGAAGAAGAAAAATATCTATGGATAGGAACCGAAGGGGGATTGGACCGATACGATAAACAGAAAGGTACTTTTACCCATTTCAAAAATAATCCCGGCAATCATTCTTCTATAAGTGCTAATGCAATTTATTCCATCATTAAAGATTCGAAAGGGAACCTTTGGATAGGAACCTGGATGGGTGGATTAAATCAATACAACTACAAAACACAAACATTTAAACGCTATCTGCCCGACGAAAAGCCCGGGTCGTTAAAAAATGGTAACGTCTTTTCAATTCTCGAAGATAGCCGTGGAAATTTATGGATAGGCACCAGCGGAGGCGGGTTAAGTCTTTACGACTATAAAACGGGCAAATTTAAACTTTTTGTGAATGACGAAAAGAATTCTTTAAGTATTAACAGCAATTTTATCAATCAGCTCTTCGAAACAAGCAATGGCGAACTATTCATCTCTACCTACGGAGCCATTAATACCTTTAACTATAACACACAAAATTTTGTACATTATCACTATAACAAAGACGAGCGGAATAGCGGAAGTTTTATTACAACAATATTCGAAGACAGTAAAAAACATATTTGGATTGCAGCAAATAATGGCCTGAAACTATTTGATGCAAAACAAAATCCTGCATTTACCGAAAAACCAGTATATGTTTTACCCGATAACACCATTCAGGGTATTCTGGAAGATTCGCACGAAAATTTATGGGTCAGCACCAATAATGGTTTGTTGAAAATAGTACAGGGGGTTAACCTGCCAAAAGATCCGACAATTCATCAATTTACCGAAATAGACGGTTTGTCGGGCACTGAATTTAAAAAACGGGCTGCTTATAAAAGCAAAGATGGTGTTATGTTTTTTGGTACTTCCAAAGGATATACTTTTTTCCATCCCGACAGTATTTTATTCAACACAAGCAAACCGAAAATCATCTTCACCAGTTTTCAATTGCTTTTTACCCAGATAAGCGAAAACAAAAAATACCAACCTATCCTCCAGAATATTAGCGAAATTGATACACTCGAATTAGACTACCGGAACTCTAACTTTCAGATACGATTTGTTGCCTTGAATTTTTTAAACCCCGAAAAAAATCAATATCAATACAAACTTGTCGGGTATAATGAAGATTGGATTGAAAGTGGAAACAGCAGAGTAGCCACATATACCAACATACAACCCGGCAATTATACCTTTATGGTAAAAGGTGCCAACAACGATGGGGTCTGGTGCGAAGAGCCCAAGTTATTGCATATCATTATCCATCCTCCCTGGAGGGAAACATTGGCCTTTAAAATTATTGTCGCTATAGCGGCAATTTTTCTGCTTATTCTGTTCTATCGGATCCGTTTTTCGTTCCTCGAAAAGCAAAAAAAACACCTCGAAAAAAGTGTATTGGAAAGGACGAATGAGCTAAGTGAGATGAATTCGGTGCTCGAAGAACGGCAGGAAGAAATTTTTGTGCAAAATATAGAAATTGAAAAACACCGCAACCACCTCGAAAAAATCGTGGAAGAACGTACCGATGAACTGGTAAAAGCAAAAATAAAGGCAGAAGAATCTGATAGGCTTAAATCTTCTTTTTTGGCCAATTTGAGCCATGAGATACGAACTCCGATGAACGCTATTTATGGATTTTCGGGACTTCTTAACAATGATAATCTGACAAAAGAAAAACGATCCGGGTTTTTAAAAATAATTAATAGCAGTTGCGAATCGCTTCTGGTTTTAATTAACGACATTATCGATATCTCTATTATAGAAGCCCATCACCTCGACCTAAACAACGAAGTCTTTTTGGTAGATGAGGTATTGCTAAACCTCGAAAGCTTTTTTCATTTAAAGAACGCCAAAAACATTGAAATAACTTTTGTCAATAAAGAGGAAAAAAATAAATTCGAAATATTTACTGACCGGGTACGATTTAACCAAATATTTACGAACCTGTTAAATAATGCCTATAAATATACCGATAATGGGTATATCCGGTTTGGATATGAAATACATGACAATTATGCCCTATTTTATGTTTCCGATACCGGAATTGGTATTGAAGATTCGGAGCATGATAAGATTTTTGGTCATTTTTATAAAATTGAAAACGATCCCAACAAAGTGTATCGGGGAACCGGAATAGGACTGGCAATTTGCATGAAGATGGTTAACCTGCTGGGAGGGAAAATATGGGTGAACTCTAAAGTGGATAAAGGATCCACATTTTATTTCAATCTGCCTTTGGATCCCAAAGTGGAGATCGATTTCCCCATACCTGAAAAGAATAATATCACTTCCTCTTTTCTATTAAAGGACTGTATCATCCTGATTGCTGAAGATGAACTATTCAATTACCAGCTTCTTCAAAACCTGCTAGAACCACTCAATGCTGAACTCATTTGGGCCTATAACGGGAAAAAAGCAGTTGAATATATCGCCGAACGGCCAGGTATAAAGAATTGTATTGTATTAATGGACATAAAAATGCCGGATTTGGATGGTTATGAAGCAACAAAGCAAATTAAGGCAATTAATAACACCATTCCTATTATTGCTGTTACAGCATATGCGCAGAAAAGTGAGAAGGAAAGAATCCTGAACAGTCAGTTCGACGACTATATTTCAAAACCCATTGATATGGAAGTTTTGTTCGAAGTTTTATCGAAATATACTAATAATGGAAAGTAAGATAATTATGATTTTTATAATGACTTTAATCTATAAAACAAAAGGATAAACCGAAGTGCTCATTAATTGTTAACCATATTTCTATTACTTGTGTTTAAGATCTGAAATTCGCACGGGGTCAGATGTTGAATTTAATGAGGAACAGTCTCCTTTCATTACATTTACGGAAAATTCATCAAACACTCCCCTAATACAAATAGTAGATCTAAGTTAGGTTCGAAATGTGGAATTTATCAGTTGATTATTAGAACCAAAGGATAAGAAACCCGAAATACTTAGAATATTTCCAGTCCAAGCATAGTAATATCGTCAAATATGGCAGTATTACCATCTTTAATTGATTGATATTCTATTATCTGTAAAATATTATCTTCGATTGATGCCTGGTTGCATAGACTTTCTTCCAAAAATTTAGTACCAACACTTACATTTTCTCCTTCGAGCAGTTCTACCAGTCCATCAGTATAACATAGTATTTTTATGGGTTCAGTGACCTGCAAATCTCCTTTTACAATATATGGGATATCATCTAGCATACCCAAACCAACGCATCCACTGCGTAAAAATGTCAGTTTTTGAGTTTGTTTCATAAATAATAGCGGGGGATTATGCCCCGCATTAATATATTCCAGCTCTCTCGATTTTCCGTTATAGCGACCAATAAAAAAGGTGATGAATTTCTCCCCTTTTGCATTCGAAAGTACCCGTTCATTTAATCGTTCAATCAAAAAACTTAACGGAATCTCCTTTGTAAACAAGGCCCGTAAAGTTGCCTGGAAATTCGACATTAACAAAGCTGCAGATATACCTTTGCCAGATACATCGGCAATACAAAAACCAATTTCGTGTTCGTCTAGTCGAATAACATCGTAATAGTCACCTCCTACTTCAAAATGAGGCTGGTAAAAGGCAGAGACCATCAAGTCTTTTGTATGGGGGAGCGTGTTATTTTGTGGAATAAGCATTGCCTGCATCTTTCGGGCTAGGTCAAGCTCTTTTTTCATGGCTGCTTGTTTTAGGCTATCTTTAAATAGCCTGACATTTTCGATTGTGGTAATAATGATATTGGTGAGGGTTTGAATAAAATTGAGGTGTTTTATAACCGGACTTACTCCATCCTGTTCTTCTTCAATATCACCAATAAGTACATAAGCAACCAGGATATTATTATTAAATACCGGTATTACAATGTCGTAAGAAGTAAGGGCAAGGTTACTGGAAGAAGTAATAAAGGTAATGTCCTGAAAAACTAAAAGATCACGCTCAACATCGATATTTACATGCGTTGGTAAACCATCTTCGCCACATTGAGAGCTTAGTAACTTTTCCCAACCATTATTATAGCGGAAAATAAGTATTTTGCCAATTTTCAGATTCTCTAAAAGTATATTTTTATAGAGAAGGAGAAGGTCTCCAATAGGCATGTTTGCATTAATTGCCTGGGTAATTTCCAGCAATGCATTGAGCTTAAAATTTATAATTTTCAACTTTTTAAGCGATGCCTTCTCTATCATGGTAGCATTATTTTAAGGTTATATGCTCAAAATAGAGCTGCTAAAAATGAAACATGAATTAGAAACTGCTAAAGCATGTTTAATGTTTCTTTACAGAGTTTAAATTACCTGAAACTACCAGCAATTTAATTTCCTGAGCAAACCTTAATTATATTGCTAAAATACAATTTTTTTTGTTCACTATTCTTTTGCTCTTTCAGAATAAGTTTTATCGCGGGTATCGACTTTAATTTTTTCTCCCTGGCTAATAAAAAGCGGGACATGAATAATAGCTCCAGTTTCGAGTGTAGCAGGTTTAAGTGCCGTTGATGATGCGGTATCTCCTCTTAGTCCGGGTTCGGTATAGGTAACTTCTAATACAACATGAGGAGGAAGTTCGCACGAAAGAGGAGTTTCAGAGTCGGTATGATAAACAACTTCAACATATTGTCCCTCTTTTAAAAACTCCGGAGTGTTAATGAGATTTTTATCTACCGAAAGTTGTTCGAAAGTTTCCACATGCATCAGGTGATAACCCGATTCGTCATTGTATAAATAGGTATATGGTCTGCGCTCTACATTAGCAAGGTCTATTTTTACACCAGAGTTAAATGTATTTTCGATAACCCGTCCGTTTGTGAGGCTTTTTAATTTTGTGCGGACAAAGGCCGGTCCTTTACCAGGTTTTACATGTTGAAATTGAACAATAGTAAATAAATCGTTATTATACTCAATACACAAACCGTTCTTGAAATCTGCTGTTGTTGCCATTCGTTATGATTTAATTTTCGGCAAAAATAATTAAATCAATTCATTGCCAAAGAAAAGATTTTAAAGATAGGGTAAGTTATTTCGTTTTTATTTTACGAATACCAATAACCAATAGGAATTTAAAGAATAATTAATTGTCAAAAATAATTTTTAGGGCAAGAATTGATCTTAAAAGGAATTGCGTTTTATTTTTTCTTAATAATGGATTTGAACTCGTATTTAGTGTTTTGATATTCGACTAAATCACATCGAAACGACCCAACAATCATATCAAATTTTACGCTAATAGGAAGCTTATTTTCATCATCGCTTAGCCAAAAGAGCATATCATCATTTTCTTTAAATATGCGACCAGGCTCAACAATAGGCACAAATTTCAAACAGCGCATTTCACCCATTTTCGTTGAAATTGTTTCTTTCCCTTTATAAATTACATAAAGTGGGAAAAGCCCATCGAAATATGTGTCGATATATACCATATCGCCAATTTTATAATTCGAAAAATTGATGCGACGGAGGTAAAATAAAGCCGAAATCATATCGAAACAATTCTGAGGAACCTTCACTATTCCTTTCCTGTCACTATTTATAGTATTATCCGATCGGTTATATATTACTTCTTCACGAAGTTTATAATTCCCTTCACTTACATTTCGAACTGCCTTGTATGGCAGGGACGTTTTTAAATCGAAATAACTTTCGTAAATATCTTTTACCTTAAAAATTTTGTCGACAATACCGGTTGTTTTTGCCAAAACAGTAGCATGAAAAACATCTTTGTTGTCCAATGCCTCCTGTTTCAGAGTTATTATAGCCATTCCTCCACTAATAAAACCATAATGAAGATTATATTTTAATACCTCTCCATTTTTGAATGGTAAATTTCCCGAAACCGGCGGGATTTGATCTCCAAAAGCAGTGGGAATAATTAATATGAAACTAAGTAGTATATAATTAAAGATCTTCATGAAACTCAATTATTTCAATTATTATAACGATTCTAATCCGGATTTGTTTTATCTACAAAACTTTTCGTTTCGGTATAGTAGCAACAAAATCTTTGAGATAAAAAGGCTCAAAGTACGCAAGGTTTTCAAAACATTTTTTTCCAAATAAATCCTCCGAACGGGTTGCCATGTGTGATGCATTTAATGTAAAATTATCAAAAAAAATAGCATTGGGATTTATAATTAAAGGTTTACATTTTTCAGCGCCATTTCCGAAAAATACTATTTTATGATCTTTAAGGTCTTCTGCAAAGCTATCCTCTTGAATAATAACTGCTGAAGTTTCAGAACAAGGAGTTCCATTTTTTTGAAACATTGCCAGATAAACTTCAAGTCTTCTTGCATCCAGCATAGGACAGAAAATGGTACTTTCTGGGAGAGATGTTAATGCATCTGATAAATCAATATTCAGTCCATTCATCATGCATTCTAAGGTATTAATGGCTATCAGGGGCTTATGAATACCATAACAAATGCCTTTTGCTACCGACACACCGATACGCAAACCAGTATATGATCCAGGACCTTTACTAACACAAACTGCATCTAAGTCAGTTACAGGAATATTATTCTTATCGAACAGATCATCTATAAGCACTGTTAACACGGATGCATGCGAACGTTGCTCATTGCTTTGTAATGCAGCAATTGAATTTCCATCTTTGGAAAGAGCTACCGAGCAAGTGTCGGTTGAGGTTTCAATATTTAAAATTAGGGCCATCTTTAAATAATATTGGCCGCAAGATAGTTACTTTTTAACTTTTTTAGTATCGTCCTTTTTGTCTGCCTTCTTTATCAGCATTCCATCTTTAAGTTTTTTATTGATAACACTATAAGGGCCAGTAACTATTTCTTCCTCGGGTTTAATTCCTTCTTTTATTTCAATAAAATAACTATCCTGAATTCCCGTCTTCACCTTTTTGTGCTGGGCTTTGCCATCCTTTATTACATAAACAATTTCTTTGGGTTCTTCACTTTTTGAAACAGAAGCATTAATAATACTATCTTTTTTAGTTGAATCTCTCAGAATTGTAATAGCTTGAATAGGGACAGAAATTACGTTGAATACCTTTTCGGTTTGTATATCCACGGTAGCCGACATCCCTGGTCTGAAGGGATTAGGATTTTGCTGGGTGGTGATTGCTTTATACGAGGAAGCCAAGAGGAATATCCGAACTTCGAAATTTGTAACCTGATCGGATGTTAAGCCGGTTGTGGTTGCAGAATTTGCTATTTCAGTAACAACGCCTTGAAATTTTTGATTAAGGTAAGCGTCAACCTCCACTAAAGCAGTATCGCCAAGTGAGATCCGGGTAATATCATTTTCGTTTACATCCACTTTCACCTCCATACGACTGAGATCGGCAACACGCAAAAGTTCTGTACCGGTCATCATATTGGTACCCACTACACGTTCTCCTAATTCTACATTTAACTTTGAAACTGTTCCACTCATAGGGGCATAAATGGTAGTTTTAAATAAATTCTCGTTCGAAACTTTAAGAGATGCTTCGGAATTTTTTACCTGAAATTCTGCTGCATTTGCACTTTGTTTTGCCGCTTCAACATCGGCCTTAACAACTTTAAAAGAGCTTTCGGCAGCTTCCCATTCGCTTTGTGAAATGGTTTTTTGTTCCCACAGTTTCTTATTACGTTCGTAGGAGAGTTGCTCTTTTTCGAGCTGAGCAGTAGATTGTGCCAACCGGGCCCTTGAATTTGCAAGGTTAGATTTGGATGAGTTTACTCCGGCTTCTGCCTGATCACGGTTGCTTTTATAAATATCGGGTTTAATACGTAGAAGAAGTTTCCCTTTTTCAACATAGTCGCCTTCTTTAACATATAACTCAATAATTTCGCCCGATACTTCGGGGCTTATTTTTACTTCGGTTTCGGGCTGTACTTTACCGTTGGCAGTAATAGCTTCTACTATAGTTCTCTTAGTAGCAACCTCGGTTGTTACTTCCGTAGGCTTTTCTTTACCAATCCATCCGGCTTTTTTACCTACTACTGCAAAAATAATCAGCACCACTGCTGCAATTAATACGTATTTTAAAAGATTTTTCTGTTTCATTTTGGTGGAAAAATTGAAATATGGTTTCTTATATTTTTAATTATGTATTTCTTTTTGTCGAAAATTGTTTGGCTAAAATCAGCATAAATTATAACAGGTAATATTTTTACAATTTAACCTGTCCGTTTTTATAAAACTCAAGAACTTTTGATTTAAATATATAATTATATTTTGATTGTAATAAATCTGATTGGGCAGCTGTAAGTTGATTTTTTGAAGTACTGTAATCAACAAAATTCATTAATCCCAATTCAAATTTTTGTGAAATACTTCGAAACGATTCTTCGTTGTATTTGACTGCATTTTCGGAAGCATTATAGCGCTTAAAAGCAGCGATGGCATCTGTTTGCGCTTGTTGTATCTCTTTAAACAATTGCTTCTTGGCAATTTCAAGCTGATACTCTGAATTTAATACTCCTAATTTTGAATTACTTATGTTTGTGTTTACCATCCAGCCATTAAAAATTGGGATAGATGCCCCCAACGAAACGGTGCTGCTGACATTATCGGCAAATTGATCTTTTAATAAATAGTTGGCGTAAATTGGAGTATTAGTATTCGGATCGAACCCAATAACTTTTTGTCTGGAATCGGAGTATGCAGTTCCATACGAATACGAAAGGGAAAGGGCAATACTGCGACCTCCTTTCGCAACCTTCAACGCTTTTTCTGAGCTTTTTAAAGAATAATCGGCTTGTTTAATTTGCGGTAAATTTACTATTGCCTGCTGATATATTTCATCTATGGAGGAAGTAATATTAGCAATTGGGAAATTCGAAAAATCGGGCTTTAATATCTCAAAATTTTTAACAGTGTCTAAATCGAGCATTTGCTTGAGGTTAAGAAGCGAAATATCTACCTGATTTTGGGCATTTACCAGATTCAATTCTTCATTGGCAACCTGGGCTTGTATTTCGAAATATTTGCTCTGGGGAACACTTCCAGCTTCATATAATTGCTGTGTTCTTGTTTGTTGAAGTTTTGAAATTTCAAGCTGGTTCCTCGTGTTTTCACTTAATTCCCTGTTCAATAATAATTGCAGGTAGGCAAGTGCTAAATTCAGAGAAATGTCGTTTTTAAATTTTTGAACTTCTTCTATCCCCGAAAGAACTTTGTATTTGTTTTCCAGAATAGTATTTATTTTCTGAAAACCATTGAACAAGGTAACCGAACTATTGATGGATGTGTTTAACGACTTTACTGTTTTATTCTCTGTATATTGATAGGTAGTTTGATCGAGCGCCCGCCCCATTGATATGGAATAATTTCCGTTAGCGTTAAGGTTTGGCAATATGCCTAGCCTCGATTGATTATAACTGTTCTTGTAGTATTGAATATTAATCTCCTGTACTTTAATTTGAAGGTTATTTTGTAAAGCATACGTAATGCATTGTTCCAATGTCCAGGGAGTTTGCGAAAATGTTGAAATAAAGCAGAAGAAAAGGAGTGTTATGCTAAAAAAAGCGGCTTTCATAAGTTTAGGGTTTATTGTTGATAAAGATATATAATTATTTTCGGATGTGTAGCGATAAGGAACTAAATTGCGCCTTTATTCAGTTGATTGACGATTAATTATGCCGCAGAAATATTACCAGCATCCAGCTTTTGGAGAAATTGCTTTAAAAAAAAACAAGCTATCGAAAGGTTTACGGATAACAATCCGACCTTCTAATGCTATTACGGTTACTTTTCCCTGGCACCTCACCTACAACGATGCTATCCGGTTTATCCTGGAAAAATCAGACTGGATATCCAATAGCCTAAAAAAAATTGAAACTATTCCTCATAAAAAAATATTTTTACCTGATATTGAGTTTAAAACATTTGCCCATGAATTGCATTTCGAAAAAATCGACCAGGGGGAGGTTTATGTAAAAGTAAATCGTGAAAAGATTGTAGTGCATTACTGTGATAAGAACAAACTGTCAACAGAGCAGGTTCAATTATTTATTCATCAGGCAATTGAAAAAGTATTACGCATTGAAGCATTGAAATATCTGCCTTCCCGGGTAGATTTTTATGCCACGAAATTTAGTTTGAAATACAATCATGTTTCAGTAAAGAAGATGAGGACACGTTGGGGAAGTTGCTCCAGTTCAGGAAATTTGAACTTTAATATCCATTTAATGCGGTTGCCAGTGCATTTAATCGATTATGTGATTTTACATGAACTAGCTCATACAAAACAACATAATCATGGGCCAAATTTTTGGAAACTATTAGAGGAACTTTCAGGAAATGCGAAAGGATTATCGCGCGAGATGAAAACATACAGAACAAGCATAGTCTAGGATAATGCATTCTGTTTTGCAGGAATATTTAAGTCGCTGGTAAGAATAGAGTCGAGTGAAATTACATATTGCAATGCTTTCTGTTCGCCAAAGAGAACTTCAAATTCGTTTTCAACAAAGCTTTTAATATTGGTTTCCCAATCTAAATAAGATAAAGTAGAGATTTTTCCTAATTCGCGTTTTTCGAAAAAGCGTTTTAAAATATTAACTTTAGAATGGAATGCCAGAAAGGCTTTAATGGCAATTCGCAATTCATTGCTAAGGAAGTTTTCAATTATTTTAAATTCCGTGGGGATCACTTCGAAAGTAGATTCATAAAAATTACTGAAAGCATTATTCCAGTTAATATAATGAATTAGGTAATTTGTAATTTTAAAAACTTCCCGGTTTTCGTCCTGGTCAATTGTCTTCAGGAAAATACTTTTTAGTTCCTCAAGGTACCATGCTTTAATTTTGCTATCGAGCTTTTGTGATATTTCTTCGGTATATTTTGTATAATCTTCGCTAAAATTATTTAGTGTAAAATCTTTGTTTGTAAAGGGTTGGTTATATTCTATGATACGGGTGATAACTGCAACCTCATCTTGTAGTAAGTGATATAATGGAAATAATTTTACGCGATGGATGTCTTCAAAAAATTTATCAGAAAAATAGCCCTGCAATAAAAGCTCATATAAGTCTTTATTGTTTTTGGTTATGCGTTCAATGTCGCTTCGGTAAATTTTAAGATGTTCGTTGATTTTACTTTTTATTTGAGCCTTTTTACCATTGACAATTATTTGAATATACAAGGGATAGTGCTTCTCTTTATTAAGTGATTTAGCCTTAGCCCTTTTATTCAAATAGTGTTTTACAGTAATTTTTTTTTGCACCATTTTAATTTTTATCTAATTAAAAACCCAGACCTCCCTCTACAACTTCTCTATACGCTTTCTATGGGCTTTTTGGTTATTACTTAAAATTAAAGAATTACGAGCAATTAAACAAAATTGTTGTTTTAAATAATGTTCAACAATTTGTAATTTTTGCTCTTATACTATAGAATTTATTAAAAAGTTGTAATATTTTAAAATTATTTTTGCCCTGTCCTACCTACCAATAAACGAAATGCGATTTTATTTCAGATAATATTCAGATTACCAGAAAAATGATTTAATCGTAAAGCTTCATAAATTCATAAGTATTTCCTGTCCAATTCATAAACTTTATGAAGTTGGTAACACTAACGATTATACTTGCATTATTATTATTCGGATGGAAGCTAATTGTTTTTGCATGTTGTAATTTTTCGTCGAAATACACGTGAACGTGGCTTTCTATATCGTTAATTAATCCAAAAGGTGAAACGGATCCTGGTGATAATCCCAAATATTTCTTCATCCGCTGTTCGGATGCAAAACTAATTTTACCCTGCTTCAAACGCTTTTCGAGATCATGAATGTCTAGTTGCCTTGTGTGCTCCAGTATAACCAAATAGTGTTTGTTGCCTTTATGATTTCGGAAGAACAGATTTTTACAGTGGGTTGCATCTAAATCTTCCCAATACTGTTTGGCTTCTTCTATTGTTGGGGCAGGAGGATGTTCATAATATTCAAAGGAAATATCAAGGTCTTTTAAAATTTTATAGAGTAGGGGTTGACCATTCATAGTATAACCTGATTATCTTTTGTTAAATAAAAACTTAACAAAGATAGGGTCTAACAGATAATACGATAACTTTGGAAGCAAATTTTCAGGTCAAATTTATGCATATGAATCATATTGGGGAGATTGCAGCTTTAATGGTGGCTTTTTTCTGGACTATTACAGCGCTGTCATTTGAATCGGCCAGTAATAAGGTTGGCTCACTAGCCGTAAATCTGATCCGCTTATTGCTTGGTTTTTTATTTTTAACTGTTTTTACGTATTTCTACCGAGGAATTGCCTTTCCGGTAGATGCTACTTTAAATCAATGGGTATGGCTGAGTTTATCAGGATTGATTGGTTTTGTGCTGGGCGATTTATGCTTATTTAAATCGTTTACCTTAATTGGCTCGCGTTTGGCAATGCTCATTATGACACTTGTGCCCCCCATTACTGCCTTTTTGGGTTTTACCTTGTTGGGCGAAACACTATCCCTATTTAATTTACTGGGAATGTCGTTAACATTTGCAGGTATTTTTTTGGCAATATTTAGCAGGGCAACGGCAACCGAAAAACTAAAACTGAATGTTCCGTTAAAAGGGTTTTTGCTTGCGCTAGGCGGAGCATTTGGACAGGCATTGGGATTAGTTTTAAGTAAAAAAGGGATGGGGAACTACGATCCTTTTGCTGCTACGCAAATTCGTATTATTACCGGCATTGTGGGCTTTGCTGGAATTGTTATTTTATTTAACAGGGCTGGGCAGATTAAAAATGCATTTATGCATAAAAAAGGGATGACAGGAATAGCGCTGGGTTCTTTTTTTGGACCATTTCTCGGGGTTTCGTTTTCACTTCTCTCCATTCAGCATACCGAAACCGGCATAGCATCTACTATTATGGCAATTGTTCCAATTTTAATCATTGCACCTTCCGTTTTAATTTTCAAACAAAAAGTTACTATTCGCGAAATTATCGGAGCAGTAATAAGTGTAATTGGGGTAGCTTTGTTTTTTGTGAAATGAAAATTTAGTTTTCCTTATCCTAAATTCAATAAAACGCTTACTTTTGCGAAATCTTTTTAAAGAAGGAGAGCTGGCAGAGTGGTCGATCGTGGCAGTCTCGAAAACTGTTGTACTGCAAGGTACCGGGGGTTCGAATCCCTCGCTCTCCGCTGGAACTATATAAACGAGGGATTGTATAAACAGTCTCTCGTTTTTTACACTATAGCAATTGATTTTAGAATATTCCCTTGTTTTTTCGTAAAGCACCTAATTTTTTATCCGACGCCTTTAGTAATTTGAACATCAAAAAAATCAAGCTGCATATTGCGGAAACGATTTGAGGATTATTATTAAAACATATATATTCAAAATATGACTTTTTCGTCACTAGGGTTATCTGAAATTTTATTAAAAGAACTGGAGAACCAAAATTTTACAGTTCCTTTTCCTGTTCAGGCAGAGGCTATTCCGGCAATACTTAAAGGGAAAGACGTCTTTTGTAATGCCCCTACAGGATCAGGGAAAACTGCCAGTTTTGTGCTTCCCATTTTAGAGCTGCTTCAAAATAATAAACCTTCGCGAAACCGACATATTA
Source organism: Bacteroidota bacterium (assembly GCA_020048915.1). Classification (GTDB taxonomy): domain Bacteria; phylum Bacteroidota; class Bacteroidia; order Bacteroidales; family JAAUTT01; genus JAAUTT01. The sequence continues at coordinate 45,408 of JAIFLU010000230.1, forward strand.
AAGTCCTTGTTTTAGTTCCAACGCGCGAATTAGCTATTCAAACAGATGATGTTTTCAGGCAGTTTGCAGCTTCATTACCTCGTAAGGTTAAATCGCTGGCAGTTTTTGGAGGGGTTTCAATTAATCCGCAAATGATCCAGCTTCAGGGGGTAGAAATTTTGATTGCCACACCTGGCAGGTTGCTTGATCTGGTTACTTCAAATGCCTTGTCTCTTTCAAGTGTTGAAACATTGATATTAGATGAGGCCGATAAGATGCTCAACCTTGGATTTAAACAGGAGATGGACAGTATTTTAAAATTATTAGCTTCCAAGCGGCAAAATATTCTTTATTCTGCGACACTTGCAAAAGAGGTTACTTCTATAAAGGATATTCTTCTGAACAATCCTGTTGAAATAGTGATACAGGAAAATGCAAATGATCTTTTATTGATTGAAGAACTGGCTTATTTTGTCCCTGAAGAAAAGAAAGGACCGCTTTTGCGTTATTTAATCAGGCGCGAAGGAATGGATCAGGTTTTGGTTTTTGTTTCTTCTATTTTTAAAGCCGATAGTGTTGTTAACAAACTTCAGAAGAACGGAATACAGGCGGCATCTTTTCATAGCAAAAATAGCCAGGGGGCTCGGATGGATGCCCTCAGGAAATTTAAGTCTGGAGCGCTACGGGTATTAGTAGCCACCGATTTGGCTTCAAGGGGTATTGATATTCAACTTCTTCCTTATGTAATTAATTATGAGTTGCCCCGGTCGCCAAAAGAATATATCCACCGGATTGGTAGAACGGGTCGTGCAGGATCTCAAGGTATGGCTATTTCGTTAATAAGTCCTGAGGAACGACAGCATTTTAAAGTAATTCAGAAAAAGTCAGGGAAACCTGTTACCATGATTGATTCGGAAGGAATTGATTTGCATGGTTATTAATAAATATTGTTCCCAGTCGAACGCTAATATGCTCCTTTGACTTTCATATCTAACGTAAACACCGATTTTGAAGCTGTTATAAATAGTATATTACGGTTTTTACCTCCAAAACAAACGTTGGCTGTCCATTTTTCATCCAAAGGGATTTGCTCAATTTGTTCACCCTTCATATTGAATACAGTTACTCCTGCAGCATTGGTGATATAAACATTTCCTTTGTTGTCAATAGTCATTCCATCCGACCCTTTTTCGATAAATAATTGTTTGTCAGTTAACGATCCATCCGGTTGAATTTTATAAACATATGTTTTACCAGCATTGATATCCGAAACATACAGATTTTTATTGTCGGGAGTTCCAATAATGCCATTGGGTGCCAGTAACCCATCTGCTATCCGGCTGAATTGTTTTTTATCGGGGCTTAAATAATAAACACATTGGGCATCTTGTTGCATTTGATTATGCTTCCACCAATTTCGCTTATAGAATGGATCGGTAACGTATATTCCGCCTTTTTTATCAATCCATAAATCGTTGGGGCCATTTAATAACTTGCCCTGGTAGTTTTCGACTAATACGGTTATGTTTTTATCTTTGTCAAATTCAATCAATTGATTATTGAGGTCGGCACAACTAATGAGGTTATCGTCCTTATCAAAATACAGTCCGTTGGATCGAAAGGAACTATCCATATAGACCGAAAGCTTTCCATCGCTTGCCGACCATTTAATGATTTTATTGTTTGGCTGATCGGTGAAATATACGTTTCCGGCTTTGTCAACAGCCGGGCCCTCTGTAAAAGAATACGAATCGCTTAGTCTGACAGGTTTGGCTCCTTTAGCAATTATCAGGCTTTCAGTTTGTTTTTTCTGGGCGAAGGTAGAAGTGCAAAAAAGAACCCCTGCAATGGTATAAATAATATACTTAGTTAGGTACATGTTACTTATCTTTAAATTAGTTCATATTTAACAAATATATGCAGTATTCCTTATAAAGGGGCAGTGGTAGCCTTGAAAACGTAAGAAATCAAACCCGTCACAGAATAATCTTAAAATGTAAAAAAGGCCCTGAAGGCAAAACTGTATAGAAAGGTATAAAAAGTAGCAAAATTAAATTAATAAAAATGATAAAATCCTTTTTAAATGAAGTGGATAAAATTAGTTGCCGGCAAGAAAGGCTCTGATTATGTGGCAAAAGTGACAGGCAATCTTAAAGTATCTTTTACAATTTATAGTCCTTTATTTACAAATCTGAAGATGGATCTGAATTCTTACAATTTATTAATTCTCTCTCAACCCACTCCAATTCCTCTTTGTTTCTATCCACTGATTCCCCTAATTTCATCAATCCATTTCGGTATTCTTCAAATGCTGCTCTAGATTTTCCCGGCTGCTTCAATTGGGTATATAACAAACCTTCTTCTTTAAAAATTTCGATATTAACTGTTTCACCAATTCCTTTTGCCAATTGTAAATAGTGTAACGCTTCGTAATTAGCCTCTTCAGTTATATAAAGGGTTTTGTATAGTTTTGCTTTCAACAGAAAGTCCTCCTGGGAAGCTAAATGAGCATCTTCCATTTTGTTTACAATTTTCAAAGCTTCTTTATATTCACCTTTATAGAAATATTGCCAGGAGGAAAAGGTTGCCACATTTGCAATGGTTTGATAATATTCGTCGTTTGTTCTGGCAGACCAATTTGATTTATTGCTGTCGAGGTACATTTTAGCAACTTTGTTCGATTGTTCCTTTTGGGACCAGGTAATTTCAGGGCTCATATTGCTTAATTCCATATCGCAGATCGCAGCAGTGGCATAGGTAAGCGTAGCAGCATCGTCCATAGTAAAGTATTCCTTCTCTTTAACTGCGTTATTAATAGCCAGAGCTGTTGCCGATATTGCAACCAAGGCCGTAAAAACGGCTGCCCCATTTCTAGCCCGCACCTGTTGTCGTAAATTCAGAAAATGATGATCGAGTACTATATTGGCAACCTCTCGGGTAAGCACCTCCACCAGTTCGCTTTCATTATTTAATTGCATCAATAATTCAGTAGAGATAACAATAGTACCATTGTCAAATGAAAAGGCAGTTGGATCGTCTGATTTAACAACCACTATATTAAGAATTGCATCCCTATCCTTATGAAGAGGACGAGGGCAAATTTCCTTTACTAACGAGTTAAGGTAATCCGTTAACCGATCGTCAATAAAAATTGCATTTTCGGTTTCGGCATGCACCTTAAAATGGCTGCAATCGTTATTTAATTGATTGCGCATGCCGGTTTTAGCTCCCTTCAATACATAATCGCCCGAACGATAATAAAACCAGGTATTTTCCCAGAAATCGTCATTTCCCTGCACCCTCTTAACAACCAATGCATTTAATCGGCGCCATTGCCCGTTATGAAAGGTTAAATATCGTTCTGGGAGGTTTTCGGTAGGAGGAAAATGCCCTAAAACCTGAATGGTATCCCCCTTTTTATGCCCTAACCGGTTTTTTTGCAAAACAACTGACCTGGGTTGCGCATTTATTGAAATATATGCAAGTATCGAAAACCATAGAATTACACCTCTCTTCATAGCGGCTTTTGTTGGGACATGTCGAATAATTTACCAATAATTGTGCCATACGAAAATCCATGAAACCTATTGTACGATCCTCCCGTAAACCTTCGTGTTTTTAGGCCTTTGAAAAATAAAACATCTTTTAAATTCAAAAATCCGATACACCCACAGTTACCAAAATTATTTAACTTTAAAATCCTAAGTACATGGAAAACTTACTAGATGCCTCCGTTGAACCAAAAAATCTTGAACTCGAAAGTACTGCTATTCAACATTTAAGTGAAACCCGAAAATGGACAAACTTTTTATCGATCATGGGGTTTGTTTTTACTGGTATTTTAATTTTAGTCGTGGTCTTTGGATCATCCATGGTAAGTCAATTGAGTGGCGGCGCGGCCAACCCGGCATTATCCCTCATCCCTTTAGTCTTGATAGCAGCTTTATATTTTTTCCCCATATATTATTTATTTATGTTTTCGAAATTTTCAAAACAAGCTATTTCGGATAACGATCCCGAAGCTTTTACCACTTCCATGAAATATTTGAAATTTCATTACCGTTTTATGGGGATTCTAGTGATAGTGATATTTGGCATTTATGCAATTATTGGGATAGCAGCGGGAGTAGGTTATTTATTTGCACGCTAAATAATTATCAATGTCGGCGAACGAAATTTTAGATGAACAGGTTTTTCAACAAAAGGACGATTTTGTCAGCAAACGGCATTGGGCAAGTGGGGGAAAACGCTTTACAAACTATATAATCGATTTAATTATAGTGTATTTTCTAACTGCAATATGCGGAGTGTTGTATGCCATTAATATTGAGGAAATTGAAATTAGCAGATTACTTTCGTATGCCATCGGAGCTTTTGTAATTATTATCTATTACTGCATTTTTGAAGGTTTATTTGGAAGATCGATTGGTAAAATGATCACAAAAACCAGAGTAGTTAATAAGGATTTTAGTAAACCTATGTTTCTGGACATCTTTGTTCGAAGTGTATGCCGGCTAATTCCATTTGAGCAATTCTCTTTCCTGGGCGAAGAATACCGGGGATGGCACGATTCAATTTCAGATACCTATGTAGTTGAGGAAAAATTTATCGGGTAAGGCTCACATAATCTTTAATAAGCGTGTTCAAAAAAGCAATTTTATTTGGAGGGGCAACAATACTTAGTTGCTCCTCAATTTTTTGAACCAGCTTTGTTTGAGCTTCCAGATGCAATTCGTTGGGATATTTTTTGCACCGGTCTATAACCTCCTTAATTAAAAGCATTTCCTCTTCGGTAAATTTAATAACAGCTGGATAAACCGGAGTATATGTTTTTAGTTTATCCATCGAGAGAATCCGGTCGAGGGAGAAACTGTTAAAATTGATAATTTTAACTACGGTAGTTTCAGCAAAGAAATCGCCCAAACGTTGACCCTTTTCCGACGAAGAAACTGTAATGAAAGCTAATGTGCCCAGTGTAGAAACAATGTCGATAAACCGGAAAACGGTACGCATTAAAAAGTCGAAAAATCCGGGTCGTTCCCCGGTAATTTTTACAACCCTTATTTTTAATGCCTTTTTTCCAATAGTTTGTCCATGGTTTAAAGCTTCCATTAACAAATGATAAAAGAATGCTACCGGAACAGAGATATAAAAGAAATTAAATGTCTTGCTTTTAGTTAGAAAAACTATAATTCCATAAAGAATGGCGCTACCCATATTAATTACCACAAGATCGATGCCGGTAGAAAGCGCACGTTCTTCCACCGAGGCAAGTTCGTATTCGATGGTGACATTTTGGGAGGTAGTAATATTTATTTTTCGCATATATGGAACCAGAGTATCGGGTTTTAATTAATTTGCACTGTTTTCGTTTTAAAAGTAGATGAAAGAATCGAAATTTGTTGAGCAAAATAAAAAAAACTGGCAGGAATTTGAAAACGATTTGCGCCATAAGCTTCATAAAGATAAACTTAGCAACCTGTTTATTCAGGTAACGGACGATTTATCGTATGCCCGTACCTTCTATAAATCGCGGTCAGTTAAAGTTTACCTGAATGGCATTGCTCAAATTTTGTTCAATAATATCTACCGCAACCAGTGGGGAACCTTCAAACTGTTTATTAATTTCTGGAAAACCGATTTGCCTCAGCAAATTCATCAGGCCAGAAAAGAGTTCCGAATTTCGTTTATTATTTTCCTGCTGGCGTTTGGCATTGGCGTCCTATCGAGCATATACGATAAAGATTTCGCACGCTTCATTTTAGGCGACGATTATATAAATATGACCATTGAAAACATCAAGAATAGCGACCCCCTTGCGGTTTACAAGCAAGGCAATGAAGCTGAAATGTTTTTGGGAATTACCCTCAATAATTTAATTGTTGCCACCGCTACCTTTGTGTTAGGGGTATTTATGTCGATTGGTACCATGGTGGCACTTATTCGAAATGGGGTGATGGTTGGGGTATTTCAATATTTTTTTATAGATCGGGGATTATTTCAGGAATCGTTTTTAACTATTTGGCAGCACGGAACTATCGAGATATCGTGCATCATTATTGCCGGAGCTGCAGGAATGACCCTTGGCAAAGGTTTAATTTTCCCCGGAACCTATTCCCGAATGGAATCATTCAAAATATCCGCTCTCCGTGGGTTAAAAATTTTTCTGGGGATCACTCCGCTCATTATCCTGGCAGGCTTTATTGAAGGTTTTATAACACGTCATACCGATGTTAATATTATAATACGGCTTGCTGTTATTGGCTTTTCGCTCTGTTTTATTTTGGTTTACTTTGTTTGGTATCCCTGGCATTTGTCTCGCAAACAGGATTATTCCATTCCTAAAACTGAAAAATTAACCTTTCGGAAAACGACCGCTTTCAGTTTTAACACTATTCTGTCATCTCCTGAAATTTTAGGATACTCGTTACGGTTTTTTCAGCAAAATATGGTCGCATTTCTGCTTCTCATTGGAGGGAGTGCCTTATTGCATTCCATAGTAACTATATCGTATGAATTATTTTTCAATTCGCATACAAATACAATCATCACACAATCGTTGCAATCCTTTTTTTCAATGAAAAGCCTGGGATTGCATTTCGCCCTGGGAACAATTCTTTTGAGCTTTGCCCAATATAAATTAAGCTCTCAAATAAGCAGGGTATTGAATTTAGAACCTAATCGCGAAAAAAACCGACCATATATTGATGAATTCCTTCATCTGACATCTTGTATCACGTCCTCACTCCTTATTTTACTTCCATTTTATGTGGGAATCTTTTGGGGGATACTCTCCATTATTTTTCTAAGCCCTATTGCTTTTTTTCTGGTTTACCAAGGCAAAGCCGAAAGCCAATTTTTTCTGTCGAGCAAAGGCAGTGGCTTTCAACTATTGGGCAATGCCTGGGGAAAGCTTTTTATCAATACCGCAAAGATATTTGCTATTGTTATAGTTCTTTATATGCTCCTGAATACTTCGGTGGGATGGCAGTTTTTCGAAAGTATTTACCTGAATTTTAATTTCAATCCACAGGCAATGAATATCATCGAAATGGTTATTATGACGTTGGTAACGGTATCATTATTTGCTGTTTATTTTTATTTTCAGATGATAACCAGCATATTTAGCTATTATGCCTTTCGGGAAATTGTTTTTGCGGAAAATTTATCCAATCGAATTGATAAGTTTGGGATAAGAAATGTATTATTTGGATTTGAAAAAGAAATCAGGAAATGAGCTTCTGGAAAATATTCATATTTATGGCTTTCATCCTCTTCATTTTTAATAAAAATGCGGTTGGGAATGCGAAATCTGAATTAATTAACAAGGAGAAATGGACTAAAGTTTCGAAAACCTACGATTACTCCGAAAATTTTAAATCGCCCAAACCTTCAAAATCAAAACCCATCCATCGGTCTCCATCTTTTTTTTCAGGATTATCGTGGGTAGTTTATTTACTTATTGGGCTCATTGTGGTAATTCTCATTTCTTTGATTGTATGGCTAACTATAAGTTTGTTGAAACAGCGGGGGAATACTTTATCCCAATCTAAAATTTCGATACAGGAAAAAACGTACGAGAACATTGAAGATGCTGACCTGGAACAAGAGCTGCAGCTCGCTATTTCCAAAGGAAATTTAAAAGATGCTCTTCGGTATCAATACCTGATGGTGATTAAGCTTTTAAACAGACAGCGGTTGGTTATCTGGAAAAAAGATAAGACTAACGGGCATTATCTGAGCGAAATGGCAGGCAAAAAAGGGTTTGATATCTTTCGGAAACTAACGATAAGCTTCGAACGGGTTTGGTATGGCGACAGAGAATTGACCAATGCCGATTATTTAAAACTGATTCCGATATTTGAGCAAATTAAACAAATAATTATTACCCCATGAGCAGGAGTGCCAAAATAACACTTATTGCCTTGTGCGCCGCTGCAATTATAGGGTTTGCCTTATACTATTACCTGAAGGATTACATTCCCAAATACCGATGGAACGAAAACTATGTTTACAATAATGACCAACCGTATGGGTTGAAGTTAATGTACGACCTGCTCGACAGCACTCGTACAAAAGACAATATGGTTTTTATGGACCGGGCTCCTAAATATATACTCAACAAGAAAGACACCTCTTCGCTGTACATATTTATCGGGGCAAATTATATTTGCGATTCGTTAAATTCAATTGCATTGGCCAATTTTGTAAGTAAAGGCAACAATGTTTTTATTTCGAATATTGAAGCTGAACATAATTTATTTACAATACTTACGAAGGGGAAACGTCCAGCAATTAATTACAATACTTACGAAGACTCTATTGTAACAATTGTTATCAATTCAAATTACTCGAAACACTATACATTCGATTATAAATTTCAGAAAAGCAAAGCTCTGCACCAATGGGGAGGTTTAGACAGTGTCTTTTTTCAGGATACCATCCGGTTGTTTGGGGCCGAAAAAGTTTCATCTATCAATGATGGATTAGTGGAATGTTATAGGTTTCGCCATGGGAAAGGTTGGTTCATTTTCCACTTTAACCCGGTTCTGTTTACGAATTATAACCTTTCAAAAAAGGAAGGATATCAATATTTGGAGCAGTTATTTTCAGAATATGCCAAACCCAAAATTTATTGGGATGAATTTAGCAAATCGATGTTGCGCGACGATTCCGATGGACAGTCGCACGGATCGCCCCTGCGGTTTGTACTTTCCGAAAAAAGTTTACGCTGGGCCTGGTACCTAATGGTTATTCTTATGCTGCTTTTTATAATCTTCAATTCAAAGCGCAAGCAGGCACAAATTCCGTTACTCCCCGATAACCGAAATACAACTGTAGAATTTATCCATTCCATAGCCACCTTGCACCATCAGCATAACTCGCTTATATATATGGCCGATGAAATTTTGAAACAATTTCTCGCGTTTGTGAAATACAAGTATGGAATCTCTCCACACCTCGATCAACAGGAAATTGGCCGCCTTTTAATCCTAAAATCGGGATTAAACGAAGAAACGATACGCAATATCTTTAAACATTATGTAAGCCTAAAATATGGCACGGTAACAGAGAAAAAAGACTTATTGGAATTTTACCGGTTAACTGAATATTTCTACCAAAATTGTAAATAACATGGACGAAAACACAATGGAAGAGCAGGCCTTCCCTGCCGAATCTGACTTAGAAAATACAATTGAATATGCCGATGTAACGGAAATTATGGATTTTGCTTTAACCTTAAAAGCAGAACTTCAGAAAGTTATTATTGGTATGGACGATACCATCGACATGCTCATTGTGGGCTTGCTCACCAACGGACATGTTTTGCTCGAAGGTGTTCCCGGGGTAGCCAAAACTTTATTGGTGAAACTGTTGGCTAAAGTCCTTGATGTGGATTATAAACGTATCCAGTTTACCCCCGACCTTATGCCATCGGATGTGGTTGGAACAACGGTTTACAACATGCAATCGTCGTCGTTTTATTTTAGGAAGGGTCCCGTATTCAGTAATATTATTCTGGCCGATGAAATTAACCGGGCTCCTGCAAAAACGCAATCATCCCTGTTTGAGGTAATGGAAGAACGGCAAATAACGGTAGATGGAGAAACACATCCTATGAATTACCCGTTGTATGTAATTGCTACCCAAAACCCCATTGAACAGGAAGGAACTTATCGGCTACCGGAAGCTCAGCTCGACCGTTTTCTGTTTCGCTTAAAAATCGGTTACCCTTCACTGGAAGAAGAAACTCAGATATTAGGACGATTCAAATCAGATTTCTTTAACAAACTGGAGCATACTGTCGATAAAAAATTCGATGCCAATAACCTTATTAAATTGTGCTCCATTGTGGAACAAGTGCATATTAAGGACGAGCTGGTAACTTATATTGCAAAAATTGTCCACACTACCCGGAACAATTCGAACCTGTACCTGGGAGCATCGCCCCGGGCATCTATAGCCATCATCCGAACCTCGAAAGCATTAGCTGCAATGAGGGGACGCGACTTTGTAACCCCCGACGATATTCAAAAAGTGGCTTACCCGGTATTAAACCACCGTATTATTCTCACGCCCGAAAGAGAAATTGAAGGAATAGATGCCCAGGATATTATAAACGATATTATTCAAAAGATTGAAGTTCCGCGATGAATAGCCTCTATAAGCAACTTTTTTTATCGGTACGGTTTTTCTGGTTCGGGGGAATCATTGTTGTGCTTTTTGCGTTCAGCTTCATGATCCATTGGCTATTCCCTATTGCACAGGTTTGTTTGGTCTTTTTGGGTGCCATTACTTTTGCCGATATCCTTTTGTTGCTGAACCCTAAGCGGAAAGTAAATGCAGAGCGTTTTGTCCCAGGCATTATGTCGTTGGGCGACGAAAATCCGGTCTCCCTAACCATAAAAAATGCAAAGGGAGTGGATTTGAAAATAACTGTTTTCGACGATTTGCCTTACCAACTTCAAAAACGCGACTTCAAAATTGAATCGAAGCTTGCGAACGGGGAGGAAAAAATTTTTAACTATACCCTGGTGCCTACCAGTCGTGGGGAATATATTTTTGGAAACATCCACCTCATTCTGTCTTCCCCGATAGGACTGATTAATCAAAAGCAATCGATACCGCATAATACAGCAGTACATGTTTATCCTTCGATTGTGCAAATGAAAAAGTACGAATTAAAGGCCCATCACTCCTACTCGCTATCCGACGGAATAAAGCGGCAGAGAAGGTTAGGTCACAGCTACGAATTCGACCAAATTAAAGAATATGTGGTAGGCGACGATAGTCGGTCTATCAACTGGAAAGCCAGCAGTCGCCGTTCTTCCCTAATGGTAAACCAATACGAAGATGAACGTGCCCAACAGGTCTATTCCATTATCGATAAAAGCCGCTCCATGCGGATGCCCTTTAATAACCTTACGCTACTCGACTATGCCATCAACTCCTCGCTGGTAATATCGAATGTAGTGTTGCAAAAGCATGATAAAGCGGGGTTGATCACTTTTTCGGATAAGATTGGTACCATAGTTCCTGCTGAAAAAAATGTGCAACAACTCAAAAAAATATTGGAAGCCCTGTATAACGAGCAGGAACAATTTCTGGAAGCTGAATATGAATTACTTTACCATCTAGTGCGAAATGTGGTAAAAAACCGCAGCCTTATTTTTCTCTATACCAATTTCGAAAGTTTACATGCCTTCGAACGGGTATTGCCCATCCTTCGCCGAATAAACAAATTACATTTGCTGGTGGTTATCTTTTTCGAGAACGAGGAAGTTGTAAAACTGAGTAAAAATTCGGTGAACAACCTTTACGACATATACGTGCAAACCATGGCACGGAAATACCTGGGCGATAAAGCCCAAATAGCATCGGAGTTATCCAACCTGGGGATCAACTGCATCAAGTCGCTTCCCTCCGAGTTATCCATCAATACCATCAATAAGTACCTGGAGTTAAAATCGCGGGGCTTGATTTAAAAATAAGCTGTTTTTAGTGAAATTAGCACTCCCATGTCTCATATTTGCCATCCTACCAATTGCTAATAAATCATGTTATTGCCATGTTTCACTTTAGTCGCTTTAATACTCCTTTTTGCTTAACGATGTTTTTATAGTCCCATTGAATATCCTTGGATTTTTTAAGCCAATTTTCTAATTCCTTTTTATTGATTTCTCCGGCAGTTGCATAACGCATTTCGGCCGCCATGAAACTACCGTTCTTTTGCAAAGCATCTTCTTCAAATGATTGGCCACTCCAAAACAATAATTGAACACAATCTTTTAATTTACTGTACCCAACAATTGGATTTCCGTCTAAAAACCAAACAGGATGGGCATGCCAGATTCTACTCTCTGACTCAGGTAAACCCTGATAAATCGCTTGCGCTAATAAATTACAAATCTCTTTATTTTCGCCAGATTGTGCGTTGTTGTATGTTTGAATGTCTTTAGTCATCAGTTGTCTATTTTGTTAAAATTGAATTGCTATCCAAAATCTAACAGACTACAAATGAATTTGTTCACTTCTACAAACGTTTAATAATATTCCCCAGCGAATCCCGCTGTCGTTTGTTATTTGATATTTTTTCTGAAAAAATTATCAAAATAAAGCACCTGATATTGTAATGCATTGTCCCAGTATTCTCTGGTATGGCCGCCTGGTCGTTCGATATAATCATGCTGAATATTTAAATAGAACATTTTATCGTGTAGTTGCCGATTGACAGCAATAAAGAAATCATTAATCCCGCAATCGATTATCATGGCCAATTTATTGTTTTTAATCCGGTACAATTGATATATTACCGTGTTTTTCTCCCAATTTTCGGGATACTGATCCATATCTCCCAAACGTTTTGCTAAATCCCAATTCTGCGGAAATGGCCGGATATCAACCCCTCCGCTCATACTTCCCGATGCCCCGTAGATATCCTGGTGGCGCATTGATAAGTAAAGCGCGCCATGTCCACCCATGCTTAAGCCCGAAACGGCACGACCATTTGGACTTTTTATGGTATTGAAAGCGTTATCAATAAAACCGGTCAACTCTTTTGTAACATAGGTTTCATATTTCATCGAAGGATCAACAGGGCTGTCAAAATACCAACTCGAAAAATCGCCGTCAACGCTTACGATAATCATACTATACTGATCAGCAAATTGCTTTACCTGCGGAAAATCGTTTACCCACGATGCATAATTTCCACTGTACCCATGTAGTAAATAAAGCACAGGATACGCTTTTCCTGTTTTATTATAGCTATCGGGAGTAACCACACAGGTTTTAGTATTTTTTTTCATCGAATTACTGTAAACAACTAGTGTGTCAACCTTTGAAGCATTAAGGATAAAGACAATTGTCAGAAGATAAATTGATAATACGATACGTTTCATTTTCACATATATTTAGTGGCAACAAAATAGTACATAAATTCAATATTAAAAAATTAGAGCTGCTTGGCAAATATTTAGGCTGCGAGTAATTCTAAAATTGCGCCCCAATAACTCGGTAGCAACATAAATAGCATTATCCTTAGCGCCTATATAACAATGTTCCACACGAGTCCAGGCAACTCCTATTACCTGAAATTAAGAAAGAGGAACGGTAAAACTAAAGGTGCTGCCTTTCCCAACCTCACTTTCAACCCATATTTTTCCCTGATGTTTATCTACAAAATCTTTGCAAAGCAAAAGTCCAAGTCCCGTTCCCTTTTCATTATTGAGGCCTCTTGTGCTGATCGTTTCCTCTATTATAAACAGCTTTTTCAGCTTTTCGGCTTCAATGCCAATACCGGTGTCCTTAATCGAGATTATAATTTCATTTATGCCCGACGAAGCCGATATGGTTATTACTCCATCTTGGGGAGTATATTTAATTGCATTTGACAAGAGATTTCGAAGAATAGTGGTTAGCATATTTCTGTCGCCCAATAATTCCAAATTCTCATTTATACCAGTTTTAAAAGTAATTTTCTTATTTTGAGCAATATTCCTGAAATAATTAATTAATTCATTTGTAAGCTCGTTGAGATTAATTTTTCCCAGATGAAATTTCATTCCCCCTGTCTTAGCCAGGGACCAGTCAAGTAAATTGTTTAAAAGGGAATAAGATTGCTTTGAAACCTCGTTAATATGGGAAGCATATTTTTTTACATGCTCGAAGTTATTATTTCGAATTCGATCAATTAACAATTCACTAAAACCCAGGAGGGAATTAAACGGGTCTTTTAGGTCGTGCGCAATTATTGAAAAGAATTTATCTTTTGACGCATTGGAGATTCTCAACTCCATTTCTGATAATTCCAATTCTTTTTGAGCATTTATCCTTTCGATTTCTGATGTAATCCTTGCCCCAACAATCTTCATTATATCCTCTGCCTGGGGAGGGAGTTGCAGCCTCTGCCGCGACATGGCGCATAAAATTCCATTTGGCTCTCCATTTTTATTGTATAAAGCAGTGCCGACATATCCTAAGGCTTGCATTTCCTGCACATCTTTCGATTCAGGGAATAACTCCTTTAAATTATCTTCATAAACACAATATCCCTTTTTTGATGTTAAATCGCACGGAGTATCTTTTAAGGTATAGGAGAACCCATGGATTATCTCTCCATCCAGGTACATTGGAAAGCCTTCCACCCTGTTTTCTTCCACTACCTTTCCGATAATGATACATTCGGCATTTAACCACTCCGAAAGCTTAATTACAATGTTATTAAAAAAGTCCTGACCAATATCGCCTACTGCTGTTTCAACCAACGCATGAAACATTTTTTCGTTATTTTCAAAGGCTTTCTTTTCCTTCTTTAAAGTATCAATTTCGCACTGCAGGGCTAGGATTAGTTCTTTTTCTGAACTCATAATGTATTTCCCTTTTGCAGAAGTATTTATTTAAATATCAGGTTTGTTACAATTATTTTCCCGTTAATTTTTCAAATAATACTAATCCGAATGTTAGCGGGCTGTATTTTTTCAACTTTTTTAACGATGCGATATTAATAGGATTGAAGCAGATATAAGTCTTCCCAAAAATTAGTTTTCTCATGTTTATCGATTTAAAAAATAGTTCTACCATTAAATATAATTCGTTTGAGGTTTTTTTCCAAATAGTTTTGAGGGACTGAGTATAGGAATCGGCGATGCGCAGCAAACCGATTAAGCCAAACAACTTAAATCATTCTAAGATCAATAGAGAGAAATATAATTATTCCGTTAGAATTTCAGGAGTCATATAATCTGGTAAAACAAGCCTTTATTTTTGGTTAGCCTTATCGAAATGAACCCTATAAATGTTTCCCATTCCGTTTAATACATCGTTTGCAATTCCTTCTAATTCGCTAACATTTTCTATTTTCTTATCATTTAATAAAACTCTTTCGCTGGTAAAGTAGAAATTGCCGCTCGAAATATCAATAAAAGGGCAGAAGTCGAGTTTATTCGAATTAATATTAGGTCCCATATTTACAGCCGTCATCCAATTGCCCTTTTTATTTTTTTTGCTATAATATAAATCGCCTCCACCAAAATCGTCCTTTCTGCCATACGAACTAAATATTAGGATATCTTCCTCAGGATTGACATATGCATTAAATTCAAAAGTCGGGGTATTGATATTTGAGTCTAAAGGCACAGGATCAGTATATTTTCCATCCACTAATCTGCTAAAAAAAATATCTTCGCTACCAATCCCATTTTCCCGAACTGAGGTAAAATACAAATTTCCATTTTTAGCTAATGATGGAAAAAACTCGTCTCTTTCTGAATTAATAGTTGATTGTAAAGATTTTGGTTCGCCCCAGCCATTACTCGTTCTTTTCGAAACCCATATATTGTAATCGCCTCTTACAGAGTCTTCGTCAGTGGGCCTATCGGATGCAAAAAATAATTCGTTTCCATTAACCGAGAAGCATGGCTCAATATCACTATATTGCCCCGAGAAACTAAGAATTTCTTTCTTACCCCATCCGTTTCCTAATTTTTCAATTTTAATCAGGCACCGCTTTGATTGCTTATAATCACTTAAGGTAAAAATTATCTCATCGCCTTGGGGCGAAATTGCAATATCCCGCTCATACAGATTGGTTGAAATAAAGTTCCCAGCAAATAATTCAACGTTATGAGGGGCGTACTCTAAATCAATCTCATAAGATTTATCCAATTGACATTGATTTAGCAAAAAAACAAATATTATGGGGGCTAATCTTTTCATTTTTTTGTTCGAAAAGGTTTAAGTTTTTGGATTACTCAATAGCAAATAAACGATTTTTAGTGGATATTTTTGATAATGGATAGATGTTGGTAACTGCAACCGACATGAAACTCCGGAGAATTCGGAACTGCTTTTTTACTACCCGAAAGAACATTATTAGCGGGCGATGCGTTTGGCAAACCACTAAACCTCCAATATTTTATTCCCGCTTATTACCACACGTTTTTAGTTCATTATTATCTATCTCAATTCCTGCTCTTTTTCTTTTACAGCAAATTTTCTTTCCGGAGTTATTCCTGCAATTAATCATTAATTCATCATGATAGGTAAAAAGTCCTTCAGTCCCTATAATACTTTGATCATTCCAATATTTCTTTCTAAATCTTGAAAACAATCTCTGCCTTTTATTTAATACAAGGCTAATATGAATTACATTATCATCCAGAAACAAGGGTATATCTTTTAATTGGATTGTATCATTGTTGAGCCTTATATTTTTCACTATTGTGTTCCGATAGCCAACTAAACTTATCAGCAAATCATTGCTGCTCTCCCCGAAGTTTTTAATTTCAAAATTTCCGTTTAAATCACCAAAAGCATCTGCGATTGTCCCTTTTAGATTTTTAGAGGTTATCGTATCTGTTTTAATGCTATCGGTAACAATAATTAGGCATCCTGTTGCTGGTTCTTGGGTGTCATAAAAATATACATTTCCTTTAATCACAGATTGGCAATACCCATGAGTCGGAAACAAAAATAGAATTGCAATACCGATTTGATAAATTTTGTTAGGATTTTGAAGTACTTTCTTACTAAAAAGCGACGCAACTAAACAGCACCAGCTATTTACGATCTGTATTACTGCCGAAATAGAATTCATAAACCCTTGGCCTTTGTTTAATTTATTCCAATCAATCCTTTCAAATAGGTTATTTTTCGCCCCTGTTCAACCTTAACTTTGCGATAAGCGTTTTCGGACAATAACCCAATTATCATAAAAAAGATTGACAACCCAATGAGCATTCCTTTTAGAAATTCTGGCGCTGCTAATAAATATCCCAACACCGAATAGGCTGCAAATAATCCTAATGCAATTTTCGTTTCTGTTCTCATACTTTAATATAGTTAGTTCTTTAATAAATTAACCGGTGTTTTTTCTGGCATCTCGTTAAGGAAGATCTGGCAAACATTTCCTGCAAGACCATGCATAACCCAACTCTGTTATTTGGTTTGATAATGATTCAAAAGTTGGCGTTTCGTTAATTGTTCATTCGTTTTATTATACTATCAAGGGTTGAAATCAGCCATTCTTGTTCGGCATCATTTGCATCTTCAAAGAAATACTCTGTCTTTACTCCGGAAATAATCGCCGGCATTTCAATTCCTCCCATCCCAAATGATTTTGGCATTTTTGTCATCATCGAGAAATTACCAAACATTGAAAATGCATTCATTTTTACGCTTTTCATTTTAACGCTCTGAATATCTTTAATACCTATCTCAAAAGATTTTGGCCAGATTAGCCTATCTTTCTTAAGTGTCAAAGTAGTTCGGGATATTTTTAAGGTCTGAGACTCTGAAATAGAATTTAATAATCCTCCAAGCATTCCAAATCCGGCCAACCAAAAAGGAATTGAGAACAATGCAAAAATCAAACTGCCTTGCGAAGCTCCCCAAGTCCAGAAGCTTATGAATCCAAACCAGAATAGGGAGAAAAATAATGGAGGAATCACAAATAGAGTAAACCCTTTCTTTGGGTAAAATAATTCAACCGAATCGTCCAACCCCTTTTTTATTATTATTTTGGTCCCTGAAGGGGGATTGTTTATTTTATTAATCGATTTACTATCGGCTAATTCACTTGCTTTATGAATTGAATTACATGTATCACATTTTGCTAAATCTGATGAAATATTAATGTTATCGGGCGAAATAGCTGCTTTACAATTCGGACAAATCAGTTCCATAATATTATCAGGTTTATTTTTAAATCAATCTTACGTTTCACAGTTTATAAAGTGCCTGGTTTTAATGATTGCCAATGTTGGCAGTTATTTATATGTGGCAGAAAGAACGAATTATGTTTTCGGATCGTTAAAGGTAAAAAAAAATCGGTATGAGACTTCCTGTCTCTAATATTTTAAGGTGAATTGGGACTAATGGTTCACATTTGTTTTTAACATAGCGATAATTTAAAAAGCCAGCAAACAGAGCAATATTATTGGGCTACCTAAAACATCAATGAAACTGCGGTAACTATAGTTATTCTTTGCTTTTAAATGCATCCACCCAAAATTGAATTGGATATTCTTTTGTCCCTTCTGCGAATTCAAGCGGTACCATGTGTCCGGCATTTTTTATAACCGTGTAATCATGTTTTATGCCCAACGAATCGAGATAATCGCTAAAAATCCTGGTTATAAATTTACCCTTGTTGTTATAAAGCCAATCCTGGTCGCCAACAATAAGCCTCACTTTTACATTTTTCTTTATCACCTCAACATTTTTCTTTGCATAGATCCTAGGATGAACTGCATTAAAATATTCAATAGATTTTTGGGAATCGGTTCCGGTAACAGGTCCAAATGTGTTGACAAGGTATTGGGGATTGTGCTCGTCCTCAAAGTCAATCAACGCACCTGCAAGAGATGATGCGAACCCAAACAATTCGGGATATTTAAAAGCAAGTCTGGTTGCTCCAAAACCTCCCATTGACCAACCTTCTAATCCACGACCAGCTGGTTTACCGATGGTACGATAATGAGAATCGATATAGGGGACAAGGTTTTTTATTAATACATCTTCAACAGGCCCGCTAATAACACCTTTTGCTCCAACATTGGCATTGCAATACCAGCCTATGGGCAATGCCTGCACACTCACAATTATTACAGGGGGCATCTTTTGAGCAGTTATGGCCTTGTCCATCAAATTCATCAGCCATACTCCTTCGTGTTGGTTTCCATTCCCACCATGCAAATAGTATATTACCGGGTAGCGTTTGGTGGTACCAGGGTATTCGTTCGGAAGATAAATCATAAAACTTCCCTGAGTATCTTTTCCTCTGGCCGGAGTTGGATAAAGCTGATAAGTTGCAAAAGCGGATGTTGACTTATCCGCTGAGACCCATGCTGTATCGGAATCCTGAATCCTTTCAGTCTTGTCCTGTGCTGCAACATGGTTAAAAATGATAATCAGACAAGCAAAGGATACTATGCTTTTGAATTTTATCCCTGAGATACGATCAACTAGTATTTTTATCATTTCTCTTTTATTAAAAGTTGTTTTTAATTTTATCTGATTTTACAGAATAAATTTACAGAAATTCTGCAGATCTGTGCCGAACAATCTGTATCAGTTCGTAAAATTGCTTATTAAATGTAAAAAATCGATCTGCGAATAGCGGGAGTTCAATTTTTAACTTAGAAAAAAGATTCTTCTTTTTTTGATAAAAAGTATATTCCTACAATCAACAAAAAGATCCCAAACATCTGCATACTGGTAACAATCTCTCCTAAAACTAAAAATCCCAACAAGGCAGCAAAGAACGGGGTAGATAGTTCTAAGGCTGAAACTTGGGCAGCTTTAATTCTTTTTAACCCCTCATAATATAAAATAGTGCCTGCCCCAACAATTATACCCACAAGAATCTGGTAAACATTGGATAAAACTATTGATGCAGTGAACAATAAATAAACAATAAAAACGATTGAAGCCACGGAAAATCTGTAAAAAGTTAAAACCCCTGCATTTACATCTTTCAGATATTTTCTCAGAACAACAGCAGTTGTTGCCCAAGCCACTGTTGCCATAAGAACAAATAAATCTCCAGCAGTTCCCAATTTCAACATCAAAAGGTTTGAAAGTGTTTGGGTAGCCACTAAAAAACCGGCAATCACCATAATTAAAATCCCGATATAATCATATTTGGTAAGTCTATCTTCCTTGAGTATAAAGAAACCAATCAATATAATGAAGATGAGCTGCATATGACCAATTAAAACTGCATTAACGACTGGAATTTTGGTTAATGAATAAAAAAATATCAAATCGGCAATAACAGTTCCTACAATACCAAGGTATATCAGTTTGGGGATTTGCTTTTTAGTGACCCTGAATTGAGATTTATTTGTAATGATAACATATATTGCAGCCGTTAAAGCCACAACTATTGCCCTAATGGCAGATGTTTGGAGAAAATCGGAATTTCTATAAGCAAGTTTCGCGAATATTGGCTCCAAAGCCCACGTTAAACTTGCTGCAAGGATTGCAATTACACCATTTTTTTTATTGTCCATGTGTAATATAAAGTTGGAATTAATCTTAGAAACTGTTTAAATTTAAATTGAACCCACTTCGGGGTTCCAAATTTCTCGTTTAGTTTGCCTCCGGTTTTACCGGAGGTTATTCATATTAAATTGTTTGCTGAAAACCCTGAAGGAGTTAAATTTTTAAATACACTGGATAAATAAATTTAAACAGTTTCTTAGGTTATAGGCGGTTCTTTGCGAATAGTTAATATTTGCAAAGCTAGGACATCAGTATCTGGGGATTTCATTATTGGACCTTTAACTTGAAATAATCTGTCCTGAAAGGTTGTATTGCCGTCGTGCTTTATTATTCGTTGTCAATTATCTGGTCAATCTGAATTTTGTTCCCGGGTAAATAATTTGTCGCAACATCCCAAATAATCTCATAATCTACACCAAAATACTCATGTGAAATTCTGTTTCTGAGATAGTACATTTCTTTCCATGGAACATCCGGGTACTTTTCTTTTATTTTTTCGTCTAAGTTTTTTGATGCTTCTCCAATAACTTCAAAATTCCTAATTACTGCATCAACTGTTTTATAATCCCGTTTGAAATGTTCAAAATCATATCCTTCAATATATTCAGCAATCCTACCCATTGCTATTTGAATATCTTCAAGGAACATATTGAAGGTACGGTCTTCCTTTCTCACGTTACACGTATTTCACCTGTTTTAAAATCCTATCTTTTATCTGTTCTTTTAGTGCATTTTTAGTCACTAAATCAATCTTTCGCCCAAAAATATTTTCTAGGTATATTTCTAAAGAAAAAAATTTCCAGCCAATCGGCTTTTCAAATTCAACAAGTAAATCGATATCACTATCTTCAGTGTTTGAATCATCTGAAAAGGAGCCAAATAATCCAATCTGCTTAACCGCGTAGTCTTTATACAAAATCGGTTTTAAGTCAGCTAACTTGTTCAATATGTCATTTCTGGTAATCATAAATTCAAAGATAGGTATTTTTAAATTACATGATAATCTGTTTTTAGCAAGCGTTACAACAAGCTATTTTCTATATCGATATTGCTATTTTGGTGCAAGGGGTGAATAGAAGATTTCAAATTAATCCAAAGCAAATAGCTATAAAACTTGGTCCGTTTAATCCACCGTGCATTATTACTCCAACCCACGAATTTTTAGTTCGTTGAACAATGTACGACTGAATGAAAATCAGTGGTATCAATGTAATTAACAATTGCCATCCAAAAGCAATATGAAATAGTCCCCAACCAAAGCCATGAATTAACCAGGCATGTTTCCCAAAAGCAACTTCTTGTCTTGGCAACATGACTCCCCGCCACAAAATTTCTTCTCCAAGTATATTCAAAATCCAATATGGAGCCCAAACAATAAGTAACCAATACCGACCTGCTGTTAAGGGTTCAAAGGACATAAATGCTGGCGAATGATCAAATTTACCTATCATAAACTCCAGACCTTTCATTATGATCATGCTAAAAATACCAACAAGGACTAAGCCTGCAAAACACCAAATCAGATCCGATTTTGTAATCTTTCGGAACCTCAACCTCTCCACCCATGTGCTTTTGGTTATTTTATATCCTTCATATTTTAGAATCAGTATGGCAGTTATTAACAACGGTGCGAAAATTCCTAACCCTGCAACAATAAACCAAAAAAGTATTGTTTCCTGTCCTGTTACATTACTCAAATAAGGAATTAAATATTTTGTGAGGCAAAACATTAATATGGATGCCGGAATATAAATCGCAAAAGAACCAATGAAGCTAAGCTTTTTAACTGTTGTTTTAGTTTCCATATTTCCATTATAAAAATTAATTCCCTTTGAATGAGGATTTCACATACAGCACCCGGCATATGTGCAAAATTAATTCCACACGTTTGGGGCACTTTTCCAAATTGGTATTGCCGATTTTAACCAAGGGGTGAATAGATGCAAACCCTTTACAATCGGTAATTCCGCCAAAAAAAATTTATAGGTTGTTAGCGTTTCGTGCTTTTTCATTTATGTTTTGAAAGCTTATATACTTCACTAAATGTAGGTTCTTTCCCAGTAATAAGAATTGAAACACGGAAAATTTTTGCTGCGAGTTTTCGGAAAAAATAGAACGTCAGCAACAATAAAATAAAAGAGCCGGCCAGTTGCCAATATCCCACCTCTGTAATAGCCCAGCGCATGGGCATTGAGGTTGCAGAAGTAAGAGGAAACCACGAAAGAAATATTGACAAACTACTGTCGGGGTCACGTATTACCAAAAACGACGCTAATACAAAAAGCACTGGGAGCATCATTAGCGCACTCTTACCCGAATTATTCGGGTCGGTAATTATTGAAGCAATGGCAGCCAGTATTGCATTCCATATTAAAATACCTACAAGTGCAAATGGTAGGTATAATAGTATGGATGGTAAGTATATATAATCGAGAATACTGGATGCGGGCAAATTGGTGAATTGAAAAATGAGCATCGCGCCGAGAATACTCATAATTGCATAGGTAAGCATGGATGTTATACCTATCAGGCTTATTCCAAATATTTTTCCATCCATCCATATTTGCGGACTAATGGCAGAAACAATTTGTTCGGTTATTTTTAACTGTTTTTCGCCGGTAATAGCAGTAAACTGATAAGCAAAACTAAGGAATACTGCCATAATCATAAGCCCTGCAAAAAAATAGGAAAGCACTACCCTTTTACTGGAATTATTGGTATAAACAAACGACTCAATTACAGGCGCAGGCGACAATATAGCCGTTAGTTCATCGGTACTTATCCCGATTTTTTGCATTTCGGTTTGTTTATGATATTCGGTTAAATGGGCTTTGAGTTTCTTAATATTGCCCGTGTTTTTATATGCATACACCACAAAATTACCGGAGCCTGATTCGAGTAAAACGCCGTCTCCTTCTTTTTTCATGTGTTCGATAAATTTTCTCTTATCCTCTTTGGGCATCGTTTTTACAGCATAACTTGTGCTCATGAATTCGGTTAATTTAACATCCGTGTCGTTATACACAGTTATCTCCAGTTTTTTATCCGTCTCGGAAAATGCGTATTTGCCACCGAAGTAAAAAGCAACCGATGCTACAATCATAATTACTATACCCAAAGCTTCATTTTTAGGTTTAAAAAAACGACCGAACTCCCAGCGTGTAACGATTACAACTTGCTTTAAATATTTCATAATCATTGGTTCTTTATTAGTTGAAGGAAAATTTCATGAAGGTCGGGCTTGTGGCTTGTTATATCACAAATCCCTTCAATCTTAGTCAAATCATGCAACACATTTTTAAGGTCGGCTTTTTGCCTGAAAGTAATTTTTACACGTAAATCGTCGATACCATTTACACTTTCAACATCGTTTAAATTTCGAAAGGTAGTTTCATTAAAAGGCGACTCAAGTTGAAGTTCAATAATTATTTTTTCGCCAAACATTTGATATATACCGGATAAAGATCCGTTATAAACCTCACTTCCATTATTAATGAGGAAGATTTTATTTGCCAGTTTTTCGACCAATGACATTTGATGTGCGCTCAAAAGAATGGTAGTACCCTGATTATTGATTTCTTTAATAAAATCGATAAATATTTCCTGGTTAATTGGATCTAAGCCCGAAAAAGGCTCGTCGAGGATAGCAAATTTGGGTTTATGAAGTATTGAAGCGATAAACTGAATTTTTTGTTGATTTCCTTTGGAAAGGACTTGTAGTTTTTCTTTTGCCCTATCGGCAAGTCCAAGTCTTTCTAACCACATCAATGCAGTTTTTTTTGCATCTGCTTTTTCCATTCCCCTTATGGTTGCAAGGTAAACCAACGAATTAAGTATAGGAATATCCAGATAAAGGCCTCTCTCTTCGGGCAAATAACCAATATGTGCAGCATCTGGTACCCTATTTTGTTTTCCGTTCAGGTTCCATTCAATATTTCCGCTGTCGGGTTTAATAATATCGAGCAGCATTCGAAGTGTGGTGGTTTTACCGGCCCCATTTGGTCCCAGAAAAGCATAAATATCGCCTTGCTCTATAGCGAACGAGATATTATTTACAGCTTTTATATTTAAAAAGCCTTTACTTATTAAATCTACTTTAAGAACTGTATTTTGCATTTGATCAATCATTTTCTGTTGTTTTTCAGCATGGATGCTAACATATGTAAACCACTATTAATGCTATCTCTATTTAATAAGGGTCATTCCAATTTCCAAAATGCTTGTGTATTCAATTTCCTGTTTGTTTTTTACAATACGTGGGTTACCCACTAACGAACCTCAACCAAACGGTTCTAAATTGATTAGCCCCCTATCAAAAGCTGGCTTTCATACAGTAATCAAGTATGGCTGCTGTTTCGTTGATAAATGTAACCGGTTTGGGGCGCTTTTCCAAATTGGGAACGCCGATTTTAACCAGGGGGGTGAATAAAAGCAAGCACTTTACTTCTGAGATTCCGACAACCTAAAATTTAAGGATGGTGTGGCTAATAATTTATAATTTAATTACATCATAAATAGTTTTCCGCTTTTCTTGCGATCCAAGAATCTCCGTTTCTTCCCAAGTCATTTCAGCATCATTAATTAATTTGAACTTATACCTGAAATCATAGTGTATTTTTGCATTGGATCCTGATTTTATTAACAAACTATCTGCACCAATTTGCTGCCAGGTCGAAATATCAAAATCATTTGGGTAATTCCAATACATTAATAAAACAGAATTATTTTGAAATTCTATTTTTCGACTTTCAGGATACCTATCATTGCTAATAGTATCGTTACCCTTAAGAAGCAAAATTTGTTCATTTTTAATTTGCCACAATCCTAAAACATGGCTTTTATTGACATTTTCATCACTATCCTTTTTGCAACTAAAAAGAGCCAATGAAAAAATAATCAATAAAATCAAAGAAAAATTCAGTTTGGTCATATCAATTTATTTAAATTACTTTGGCACAAATATTTATATAAGGGCATCTCTAAAAATTCGAATTTTTGATTGCTTTTTATAAGAATCATACTTCGACTTCGCTCAGTATGACCATGTTATGTCACATTGAGCGGAGTCGAAATGTGTTTAAAATGAGTTATTAGAGATGCCCATAAGAGTACCGGTATTGGCTAAACTATTACGTTACCCGGGCTACGGTTTTAGTTTCTTGCCTTTCGTTGAACCCTGAACCTGCCGAAGGGTTGTTTTCTCCGCCTTAATCCTTTCTAACAATACACTTGCCGGTTCGTCGGCTGGGTCTTGAGCCACCAACTCGCCCCGAAATGCTTTTGCTAAAATGCTTTGGGGTAATTTATCCAACATGGCTTTGGCTTTGGTGTAACGGGCTTCAATTTTATCGGCAAAGGCAAAAAGTTGTTCTACTTGTTTTACTATTTTCTTCTGTTTTTCAAGAGATGGTAGCGGAAAAGGAATATTTTTAACAATATTCAAATTCAAATTACTCATTGTACTTCCTTTAGCTTCGCCTTCTAAAAAAGCCTTTGTATTTGAGTTACTTAAAACCCAATACAAATATTGAGGATTAATTTTTTTAAGATTCGGGCGGAAAAACAAACTCCCAGTTCCGCATAACCAACCGTTTTCTTTTTCACCTACTAATGCACACCTTGCCATTTCGCCTCTTCGACCCATAATAACATCCCCAGTTATTAGATGGTAATTTGGGAGTTCTTTGAATTTTGTTTTTGTAATAGTTAAATCCATATCGGGAATGATTTCACCGCCTTGAATGTGTGTTGGATTTATTAATGGAATACCATTTGAAATGTATTCATGTCGGTGTAACTGTGTGCCAAAAGGACCAATTTGAATTTCTATGCAAACATTCCTTGTGAATTCTTCTGCGCCATCATTGCTAACAGCAGCCGCCAAAACCGATTGCCTAAAGCGTTTGAGCAGTTTAGGTATTTTATCTAAGCGTTGTTTGTTGCTTTCTACTTTTTGCATTACTGCATCTAATTTGGCTACAATGCGGTGTTGCTCGGGAAGAGGGGGGATTGGAATAAATGTTTTCGAAATAAAGTCCGGCACATTTAAGTTCCTTAAATTGGTTGTTTGAGTTTGAAAATCATTGAAATACCCTTTTGAGTAAGCATAACTTAAGAAATACTCAACATAAAAAGGATTTGAATTCTTTGATATACGAATTTGACGAAAGAAATTTGAACATAAAATAGGAACGTCAACTTCTAGTGTTATTTCATCAATAATTACTGTTCTACCAACAGGTTGATCAGGCCCACCACCTGAAACCTCAACAACAATATCTCCTAATTCTAATTTCCTTTTTTCGAGACTGCTCTTTTTAACAAAACGATATGGCGCTTTTTTGGCTCTTTGTTCCTTCCAGTTCTTATAATCGGTTCCTCTGATAACTTTTACTTTCTCAAATTCAGCAGGAATTAATTCAAGAATGTCAATTCCCCAGTCACCACCTAAAATATGAACAATTAAGTCTTCCAGTGATACCTTTTCCCAACCCTTTTTAAAATTATTCTCCATCACTTTCCAATAGGGTTTTAGTAGTGTTTATTTCTGCTTTGTTTCGGATTACTTCGGCTTCGCTCAGTAACCGATGATCAGCAATCGCGCTCAGTGAACGATTGCGGTCGTTGAGCGAAGTCGAAACGACCTTTGCAGGGGCATTACGAAAGTGTGTTTCATTATTACATTCAGCTAATTCGTGAAGCTTTTCATCGTACCCATTCATCAATGCCTCTTTCTTTTTTCTGCTCCACCCTTGCACCTGTTTTTCTCTATAAAATGCTTCATCTATTCTTTGAAACTCTTCGAAATAAATAAGTTTAACAGGTAAATGCTTTTTCGTAAAGTTAGCTCCTTCGCCATTCTGATGTTGTTGTATTCGCAACTCCAGATTATTGGTACTACCTGTATAATAGCGTCCATCGGAACATGCTAAAATATACATCCAACCTTTCATGATTCTTTTTCCAATAGGGTTAAAATTTCCCTTAAATCATCTACAACTGCTTCGAGTTCGGCAATAGCTTCAGTAGCTAAATCGTTAGGTTCGGGCAGACTATCGGCATCTTCAATGCTATCGTCCTTTAACCAGGTAATATCTAATTTGTAGTTTCGTTTTTTTATTTCATCTATGGTAAAGCAACGGAAACGTCCTGTTTCGCCCCATTCGGCTTCGCTCAGGGTGCGTTGCTTTATATCTTTTCCGTTGGGGTCGGTGCCATAGCATTTTTCGAAATCCTCGAAATGTTTATCGGCAAGTGGGCGGTCTTTTTTTGTAATGCCTTCGATGTTGCTGCGGTTGTCGTAAATCCAAACCCTTTCGGTAGGCAAGCCTTTTTGAAAGAAAATAACATTGGCTTTTACTCCTTGTGCATACGGGGTAAATGTGCCCCGTGGCAGGCGGATAATGGTATGCAGGTTACAATCCTGCATGAGTATTTCGAATACTTCGCCCGCTTTGTCTTCGAACAGGACATTGTCGGGCAAAACAATCGCAGCGCGTCCGCCAGGTTTAAGCACGCTCATAATGTGTTGTACAAAATTGAGCTGTTTGTTGCTTGTTTCTATTGTAAAATCGTCACGTTCGGGAACCTGATTGGCACCTTTGGTGCCAAAGGGCGGGTTTGCCAATACCACATCGAAACGGTCGGTGGATGGGTTGTTGTAAATGGTATCGCCTAACTTTATTTTTGGTGTAACGCCATGTAAATACATATTCATTAAAGCCAAACGGCGGGGACGTGCAACCAGCTCCTGGCCGTAATAGGTATTTTCGCGGATTCGTTTCACATCTTCGCGGGGAAAAGCACCTTTGCATTCGTGCAAAAGCCATTCGTAAGCAGCAACCAAAAAGCCACCTGTACCACAAGCAGGGTCGGTGATTGTATACGAAGATTTCCCTCGCGGGTCGGGTTTCATTAAGCGAACCATGCTTTGGATTAAGGGCCGTGGTGTAAAATATTGCCCTGCACCTTTTTTGCCCTCGCTTGCTGCTTTTTCTAACAATCCTTCAAATGCTGCACCTTTTACATCAATATCCATCGACGTCCATTCGTCTTCTTCGATTAGGTTAAGCAATTTTTTCAAACTCACCGGATTGTTGAAGCGGTTTTGTGCCTGGGTAAAAATTTCGCCCAGCAATCCTGGTTCTTTAGCCAATTCTTTCAACGAATCGGTATAATGGTCCATTAAATCGCCGCCGCTCAAATTTTTAAGAGCTTGCCAATTGTATTTCTCGGTTAAGTGCACTTCCTTTTCATCGGCCATTTTAAGGAATAACAGAAAAGAGAGTTGCTCAATATAATCGTTATAATCAATCCCCTCGTGCCTAAGAGTGTGGCAAAAGCCCCACAGTTTGTTTACTACATCGCTCATTTATTCTTTTTATTCTTTAATTGTAACGTGCTTTTTGCATTCAACGAGGTAACAACTTTTTTTCCCGTGCGTGCTTCCAATTCTTTTCTGGCAACCGCGGCTACATTACCACCCTGCTTTGCTACCTTCTTGCTTTCTTCAAAATCTTTAGGGTTTACAGCAACTGAAATATCTTTAGAAGAAGCTTCTGCAAGCATGTTTAAAATCAACTCGGTGTTGGTCATGTTATCGCGCAGGTTTTCTTTTTTCAGTCCTTTGAGAATTTTATATTCTTTTGTGGTTTTATCGGCCCATGCTTTTGTAATAATATCAGTAAGCGTTGCAAATTGCACACCTTCTTTCAGTCCTCTTTTTTTCCATTCATCAGTAAGTTCTTTTCTAATCTCAATACTTTTCAGGCGCTGGTTAATCCAGTTTTCAGAATAGCCCAATTTCAGATATTGATCCAAAGCCCTGTCAATAGTTAGTTCGGGGTCTTGCATTTCGTCTAATCTTTCAGCTGCTATTTGAGCCAACCAAAGCTTAAAAGGTTCAGCCTTTGGTGATGGAATGGATTGAACTAATCTGAAAAGTTGCTCTGTATCTGCAACATCGGTCATTCGCATTTTGCCGTCTTCGGCAGGTAATTTCAAACGGTTACAATTTGTAACCGTTTCATTTCCCTCTTTGAGAAGTCGGTGTTTTAATACTTTCCAATAATTTCTTGCCGCTTGAAAATCAGTTTGGTCAGTAAGTACTCTGATAACATCTACAATTGATAAATACCATTTCTCCTGGTCTGCATCCCAAAGGGTTCTAACTTTTTTATCTTCAAATATTTTTATTTCGTTTTGCTGTTCCATTGCTATATTATGCTGCTATCGCAATATTAATTTCGTTAATAATCTTGTTGTAATCATCAGCAAAAACTTCTTTGAATTTTGTTAATCCGCCTCTATCAGTAAATACAGGTAATTCTTTCAAATCTTCTTCATCTAATGTCATATTTTGCTTTAGATGTTCTTTGATGTATTCCATCCATTTTTGTTGTTCGTCATTCAACTTCTTGCCTGCTGTTACTTTCTCGATTGCCTGATTAACCCTTTCGGCAGCACTTAGCAATGGTTCGGTTTCTTTTGCTGCATGTTTTACCATGCTAATAATATCGACAGTGTCTTTATGGTAAACAATTTTATGAGCCTTCTGTAAATTGGCTTCATCGTAATTGCTTTCTTTCAGTTTTTGTTTCAGTTCATTCAATACAGAGGTGTTCCATTCTTTAGGTTTGTTTAATAGAATTGCAATGGCGGCAATTTCGTTTTCTTTGCGTTTCACAAATTCAGAGAAAGCAAGCAAATAATCAACCGGCTGTAAACCATATCTTCCTTCTGCTTCAAATAAGACCATTGAGCTAACATCGTCTTTAACTTCATACCCAACAAGAAAAACCTTTTTGGCTCTTTCGTAGTCCACCAATAGTTTTTGAAACTGCTCATTTCGGAGCAATTCCATTACGCTGGTGAAGCTTTCGAATATTTGGGGTAACGATTTTGCCATTATTTATACTTGTCAAAAAAATAAGCCACTTGTTCAGCAAATTGTCCCATGTCACCATTAGGAATATACGTTTCAAATTTAACACGGGCATTACCGCTCATATCTTTTTCGATGCGATGAAGACGTTTGCTTAAACGCTTAGCGTTTGCTTTACGGTCTTCGTTGTTATATATTTTTTCAATCAGTTCTTTAATTGAAATTGTTTCGGTACCGGGTGGGTCAATTTTAAAGTTGTAACTGGCATCTTTAAAATATTTAATCAAGGTTCCGTTGAAGCAATCGAAAATTACAAAGTGAGTTTTACCAATGTCGTCGCATTTTCGTGTACCTCTGCCAAGCATTTGCTCCCAAAGTATACGGGATTTTACAGGACGAAGAAACACAATATACTCTAAGGAAGGAATATCGACACCTGTACTCAGCATATCGACTGTAACCACAATTTGAGGATTTGGACGGTTGCGGAACTCTTTTATTTTTTTCAACGGACGGTCAACTGTGGGACTACCTGTAATCTTAGCCACAAAATCATCGCCACGGTTAAAAACCGTTTTGCAAATGCTAACCAAACGGTCGGCATGAGAAATCATAGGAATATCGTTTGAAGCGAAAATCAACGTTTTTGGAAATCGTCCTCTTTCCTTTTCAAATTCGTCAGCATATTTTTTAAGCTCTTCAATTATTTTCTGGTTGGTGTCGGGTGCCGTAATCTTTTCTTCTATTTCTGTTGAGGTAAATTCTCTTTCGTCCTCTAATTGATCAATTTGTTCTCTTCCGGTTTCAGTATCAATCATCCCAACTTGTTCGCCTTCTTTTAAAAAAGCACCATTCATTAAAACCTCTGAATTAATAGCTACGGCATCATAATCGACCAAATAGCCTTCGTTAATGGCTTGTTGCAAAGGATAATTGAAAATAGGTTTGCCAAAATAGGCAACAGTATGAGAAGCGGGTGTAGCAGTTAAACCAATTTTTACAGCATCGAAATGATTTAATACATTTCGCCAAACATTGGTTTCTTTTGAAGTATAGCCACGGTGACACTCATCGGCAATTATTAAATCGAATGCGTGAGATGGAATTGAAAGTGTATCGGCATCGTCTTCGTTTTCTTCGTTATCGCCAAATGCCCCCATTTTTCCGTAAAGGTTAATTGCCATCCTTTGAATGGTGCAGATATAAAGAAACGTTTTAGTTCCGTCGGGATTGGTTAGATATGAATTTGGCAAAACGGTTGGGTCGTATGCTTCGCCTTCAAAATCGTCTTTTCTAAAACGTTGAGAATATAATTCGTATTCGTCTTTGAACTTAATATTGCGGGGCGTATCGAATGAAGCAAAAGCTTTTACTGCCTGCGCTGCTAATGATTTTCGGTCGACTAAAAACAATATGCGCTTTGCATAACCCGATGCCAACATTCGGTAAACGAGGTTTACGGTTGTAAATGTTTTGCCTGTTCCTGTTGCCATGGCTAAAAGCATCAATCGTTTACCGTCTTCCAATTCTTTCTCAAATTCTTCAATTGCCTTTTTTTGATAGGGTCTAATCCATGGATTATTAATTGGCTTACCTTTTAGCCATTGAAAAGCTATATCCCGTTTTGTACTGAATAATGTTTCCATTGCTTCGGGGGTATGGAAACTAAAAATTTGACGACTCAGATTTTTATTATCTCTTGCATCCAAATAATAAATCAATTCGCCATTTGATGAATACAAAAAAGGAACATGGTATTGATTCCATTCTCCAATTGTTTTACTTGCACCTTTTGAATACCTTTTGGCTTGTTCTAAAACGTTTTGAGCACCAACTTCAAGTTTTTTTGCTTCAACAACACCAAGTAGTTTCCCATTTGCTACTAAAGCATAGTCGGCAGGTCCATTGCTTGTCTGTAATTCGGCAATAGCATGATTTGTCAGTCCCATAATGTCCATGCCAACAGTATAAGGCACAATAAGCCAACCAACAGATTTTAGCTGCTGGTCAATTCGTTTCTTTCTTGTCTCTTTTTCTGATTCGTATGGCATTTGTAGTTTAAAAGTCAAATATAACAAATTAGTCTTATTAACAGAACGCTTATCGGAGTTGCCCGATTGATAAACAAACCTTAGAGATGCATTCGCGGACCTCTGGGATCGGCATCCGATGCTGAGAGATTCATCCCCGGGGTTGTATGAAGCGTTACCGATCCGTGAAGTTGATTATTTGTCCGCTTGTATCGGTGAATTAATTTGATTATTTTAGATGCTGAACATTTTACAACGAATAACAAAACGCTTTTTAACACGGAGAAACATGTTTCGATCTTAACGTAAATTCTGTTCATTGAAAATTATTGCTATTTACCGA
>JAIFLU010000088.1 GCA_020048915.1 Bacteroidota bacterium
AAAAATGGCTATCCCCTGCAATTTCACCAATTATTGGATTTACAATTAAAAAAGCTGTTTGAGCTCTTTCAAGGAAAACTTTATGTGCTAGAATTAAATTGTTATGGGTTTCCTTAACTGGCTCCAAAATTGGAATAATAACTCCTTGAGTTGCTTCTTCAGTGACTAACTCTCTTAAAGCTATCAGTTCAAATTGCCTTGCTCTCAAAAAAGGATAGTACATAATTTTTAATGTTGAAGTGGTGTCTTTAATAAATTAATCATCTTGTTTTTTTTAGTTGGATTCATTTTGAGGGCTAAAAATAATTGGTTAAACTCTCTGTAACACTTAGAAGATAATGCTTCATTAATACCTCTTTTTTTAATTTCAGCAATGAAAAGTTTATTCAATTCGCTTTGGGGTATTTCAAAAATCAGCTCACTACAAGTTCTGAATTGGCTGAAACTTGTCATCTGTGGAAGATAACCAAAATATTTTTTCACAATTGATTTATATTCGTTTGTATGTAAAACGCTCATTATGGTAAAAGGGTCAATTTCAAAATTAATTGAAGCATTACGATTAAGAGTAAAGGAATTATCGCTCTTAGAATTAAAAGTGATTAAACCGACTGTTTCATCATACTTTTCGTAGATGCTTAATTTAGTTTCAGGTATTATGAGGTAAATCTGATTGAATGCTTTTTTGTAGCTTTCAAGTTGTAGGGGTAATCGAATATCCGAATCAAATTCTGTTTTTATCTCAAAAATTTTCGAATAGCCATTAAACATTGCTAGGTCAGCAACAGAATTACCAACCCTGAATTCGCTGAATATTTTGGAATTATCCTCGCCTAATTCAGAAATAAGCCATTCATTTAAAAATTCATTTTTAAAAATGTATTCGTTTTGATAGTTTATAGCTAAAACCGAATACACATATTTAAGGTAGTCTAAGTAGGTTGCTTTCTTTGATTTAAGCCAATTTTCATCGTACCGTTCTATCTTGCGATTGAGAGAAGTAAAGTCCAATTTAAACCAAGACAGCGCCTCGTTCCTTGAAAATAAAGATGAATAGTCGCGTAATTGGTTATTATGATATTTCACTTCAATTTTCATTATTTAATTCAGTTCAAATTTACGATTTTCTAATTGTAATCGAATCAGTTTGATGAGTCTAATTTTCTTTATAGCATTAGCGGTAAACATCTCTATATACTCCAAAATGGTTTAAATGGCCATTATATCTATTTGCGTTTATACCCCTGCATGTGCCGAAATAACTCAGAAATCTAAATTCTTAATATTTTTGGTTACCCGTTTACAAACGGATACGATCCTCCCAAAAGTTGGCCTGCTCACTTCAAGACGGGTGTGTCTTCTTCCAGAAATAAAAGTAAATGGTTTTGCATTCATTTCCAAAGGATTATTTTGCCCTTTTTAATGTTGCACAATGAGGGGTTACCCCACGAAAAAATCGGATTATCCCAGACGAAAGGACTCAAAACCAAGTTTCAGGGAAATGGATTCTTTAGCATTTATTTGGTTGGCGGCAAATCAATTTTAATATCAACCCTTTGCAGGGCTGCAAAACCGATCTTTCCCGTCCCCCTTGTCCCGATGGCTATCGGCATCACTCTGGGGTATTCTCATTCAACCACTTCGTAGTTTATTTTTCAAAAAGGGAATTTTGTCGACACCCATGCTTCACGAATGCTGGTATGGTAAAATAAATAGTGTAACTTACGAAAATTTTTTAAAGGTGATATCCTTTAATAAGGAATCACCACCGATCTGGAATAGAGTTGCTGGTTCGGCGAAAATGATAATTAGTATTAACAACCAAAAATAAACGATTCAATGAAGCGAATCTTCAACTCCTTGTTGTTCTCAATTGGGCTAATTTTACTTTCGAATCTCGTTGGAAACTCCCAGCAACTTTACGTTGGCGCCAATTACCATCCGCACGACGATAAAAACCCTGAAAAAATCAGCAACGATATTCAGTTGATGAAAGCTGCCGGCTTAAATGTTCTGCGGCTGGGCCATTTGGCTTGGGACAGCTACGAACCATCCGACGGGGTTTTCGATTTTGAGTGGTTCGACAAAGTAATGGACGAGTTGAACAAGGCGGGCATTAAGGCTATCCTCGATATTGCCATTCGTCCCGCACCAATTTGGCTGCACCAAAAATATCCATCAATTGATGTTGTAGATGCCAACGGAAGTGTGCTTTATCCAAATCACCGTTATATGGACGATGTGGGTGACCCAAATTATCAGAAGTATGCGTTGCGGTTTACCGATGCCATTTCGAAACGGTATGCCAACCACCCAGCCTTGCTCGCTTTTGGCATCGACAACGAATCGGGCGATGGACCCATTTCGTACTCCGAAACTGTTCGCCAACGGTTTACCATCTGGCTAAAAAACAAATATTCCAACCTCGACAATTTAAACAAAGCATGGGCAACCCACCGTTGGTCCAGAAGGATTAACGATTTTAACGAAATAGGATTGCCTTCTGCCGGCCAAAAAAATGGGGCGCCCGAAAAAATTCTCGATTTCAGGCTCTTTATTTCCAATGAAGTAAATCAACTTCTGTTTAACGTATTGGATCAGGTGAAAGCCAACGCTCCCAACGCCTTGACCAATACAAATGCCTGGTATTATAGCTGGATGAAATACTTCGATTATTCCCAAATTGCTTATTCAGGCAAAATGACACGTCATGGTTGTGGGTTCTATCCGGGCAATTCGCTAATAACCAATTGGGGAGTAATGAATGCCTCGTTTGGGATAGCCAGGATCCAGTTCGAAAGCCAAAATCCCTTTTGGTGCAACGAATTCAATACCATGACATCGGTGCCAAATTCCATCCGAAAATCGGCTTATGCAACCTTAATGTATGGCAACCAAATGGTTTGCGGTTGGACCTGGCAAAGTATGTGGGCGGGCGAAGAACAATACCTCGAAGGGATGCTCGACTGGGACGGTATCCCCAACCGTAAATACGATGAATACAAGAAAATAGCTACCGAATTTAAAAAGATTGAAAAATTCTTCCCGTATAAACTTCAGGCCGAAGTTGGGTTGGCATTTTCTTTCCCAAGCCAGATTGCAAGCGCAGCATTTCCCGAACAGCACGACAATCAAATTCAAGCTTGTTGGGATATGTTTTACTACCGCAACATGGATTCGCGCATGCTCGATATTAGCAAGAGCACCCTGGATTACAAGTTGTTGATTGTTCCGGGAGTTGCCGTTATGGACAAAGCAACAGCCACCAAAATCCGCGACTTTGTAAAGAACGGCGGTACCGTTATTATGACCTCCAATTCGGCCATTGTTGACACCACCGGGCAGGTTTTTGCCACCACCCATCCGGGTATGTTGAGCGATGTATTTGGCATTCGGGTAGGCAGTTTCGAAGAAACCGAACCCATGAATGAAATATCGCGAAAATCGTACAAAGGCAAAAAACTTGAGTTTACCTATAAGGGCAAAGCAATTGATACCGAATCGGCAAGGTTCGACATTCTAGAACCGAAAGGAGCCACAGTTATTGGCACGCTTACCAGCCTCGACAAGGACTACCCCATAATGACCGTGAACAAATACGGCAAAGGAAGGGCAATTTACCTTGGTTTGCCCGCTAAAGGAGAAGTACTGGGCGGCCTGATCGATGAACTGATTACCGAACTAGGTATGAAAAAAGGCCCAAATGTCCCAGCGGGTGTAATGGCAAGGCAAATTGACGGAAAGCACTTTCTGTATTTGAATATAAGCGGCGAACCAAAAGAAATAAAAATGGAGGGAAAATCGCGCAGCATCCTTCTCGATAGGGACTATACAGGTAATTTTACCATTGCACCATACGAACCTGAATTTATAGAAATCAAGTAAATCAAAGAAAACGCAAATGACGAACTTTAGATTGAAACGGAATTTTATATTTGGTAGTCTCGCGATTGTTCTGTTGTTTTTTTCCTCAATCAATGGAAACACCCAGAGCCAACAATCAATAAGGTCAAGTCATAGATCTAAAGACAATTTTGACTTCAACTGGCAATTTCACAAAGGCGATATTGCTATAAAGAAAGTGCTTAAATCCGGTGGACAGGGTGGGATAAGCGATATAAATGTCGAAGTTGTTACGAAGGACACTGTTATTGATTATGCAAATTCAAGCAGTTACATGGTTTTTTACCCGATAGACTGGAAAGAAGTTAACCTCCCGCACGACTGGGTGGTAGAAGGTACTTTTATAAACGACAATAACTTGGGCAACCAGCCTGCGGCCAATGATTACTTGCCAACGGGCATTGGGTTTTACCGTAAAGAATTTGAAATTCCTGAAACCGATAAAGGACGAAAAATATCCATCGAGTTCGATGGGATTTTCCGTAACAGTACAGTTTGGGTAAACGGCCATTATTTAGGTAACCACAAAAGTGGATACACCCCATCAAATTACGATTTAACTGATGTTCTTCGTTATGGCAGCGAAGGGAAAAATGTCATATTAGTGAAAGTCGACGCCAGCGAATTTGAAGGTTGGTGGTACGAAGGCGGCGGAATTTACAGGCATGTATGGCTTGTTAAAACCGACAGGCTCCATATTGCCCGGTTCGGTACGTTTGTTACAACGCCCACCATATCTGACGCCCAAGCTACAGTAAGCATTACAACCTCACTAAAAAACGAATACAAAACAGACAAAAATATTACTCTTATTTCAAAGATAGTAGATAAAAAAGGGCTTGTGCTTGATACCAAAACGACGAGTCAATCTATTGATTCTTATGATGAGACGGAAATCGCACAAACCGGCACAATTAATAAACCATTGCTTTGGTCACCCGAAACGCCTTATCTTTACAAAGTATTGACCGAAGTCCTTGAAAACGGCAATATAATTGACACTTACTAGACAACCTTTGGTGTTCGCAAGGTGGAAGTAAATAAAAACGGGGTATTTCTGAATGGTAAACTTTATCCGATTGAAGGGACTTGTAACCATCAGGATTTTGCCGGAATTGGTGTTGCCCTTCCCGATAAAATCAATTGGTATAAGCTTAAACTGTTGAAAGAAATGGGAAGCAACGGATACCGTTGTTCGCACCACCCGCCTACACCCGAATTGCTCGATATGTGCGACAGCTTGGGTTTTATGGTTGTTGATGAAAATCGCTTTTTGTCGGGCAGCGATGAAGGGTTGAATGATTTAAAAGCAATGCTTTACCGCGACCGTAACCATCCTTCGATATTTATGTGGTGCTTGGAGAACGAAGAATGGATTCAAGGAACTGTAACAGGTACAAGAATTCTGGAAACACTGGTAGCAACCACCCATAAAATTGACCCAACACGCCCCACTACTGCTGCCATGAATCATGCTCGTAATAATGGCGGTTACGCAGATGTGCTGGATGTTGTAGGGTATAATTATGGCGACAAGCAACTGGCTTATGTAAAAGATAAAGAAGCACATCCCGACCGGGTTATTTTTTGTACCGAAGGAACAAGCTTCGTTTCCACCCGCGGTGAGTATGAAACCAATTGGGAAAAAGGTTATACATCTAACTCCATAATAGTGAAACCCGATTGGGGGCCATACCCGGGAGAAGACTGGGCCGATATTGTAAAATACCCTTACCTTGGAGGCTTGTATGTATGGACAGGATTCGATTACCGGAGCGAACCAACACCATTTGCTTGGCCTTGTGTATCCTCTCATTTTGGAATAATGGAT
Source organism: Bacteroidota bacterium (assembly GCA_020048915.1). Taxonomy (GTDB): domain Bacteria; phylum Bacteroidota; class Bacteroidia; order Bacteroidales; family JAAUTT01; genus JAAUTT01. The sequence continues at coordinate 5,735 of JAIFLU010000088.1, forward strand.
ATTTGCGGTTTCCCTAAAGATGGATATTATGCCTACAAATCTGCCTGGACAAATGAGCCTGTAGTCCACATTTTCCCTCATTGGAACTGGCCAGGCAAAGAAGGGGATTCCATCAAAGTTCATTGTTACACCAATTGCGATGAGGTTGAGTTATTCCTGAACGGTAAAAGTCAGGGAAAGAAAAAAGCCGAGCCATATAAGAAACTTATATGGCCGGTTATTTATAAGCCCGGAAAGCTGGAAGCAAAAGGGTATAAGGCTGGAAAGCTTGTAACCAAAGATGTAGTTGAAACCACTTCAACTCCTGCACAAGTAGCTTTAAATAGCGATGTTAATGTTTTAAAAGCCGATGGTTGTGATGTGGCTGTAATCAGAGTAGCCATTAAAGATGAAAAAGGTAGGGTGGTACCCACCGCCAGTAACCTGGTAAAGTTTTCTATTGAAGGGCCAGGAAAAATTATCGGCACTGGCAATGGTAACCCAACCAGTCACGAGCCTGATAAGGCTAATCAACGTATGGCATTTAACGGATATTGCATGGTATTGGTCCAATCGGAAAAGAAACAGGGAGAAATACGGTTAAAAGCTGTTTCGGATGCCATTAAAGTAGATGAGGTAATTATTAAAGTGGAGTAGATATAAAGCATAAGAAATGAACATATTCTTAAAAACAATAGGTAACAGTTTGCTTTTAATGTTTTTAATAGGTTTCAGTACCCAGACAAAAGCTACTGAACCTTCAAAAACTATTTCGGCCGAAAAGGCGATAAGAGAGGCTGAAAAAGCTGAGATTACTGGCGGTGCTTTAAAAATAGCCGATAAATCTGCTACAGGGGGATTTGTAGTCAGTCTTGCCAATACTGGTGAGGCACTAAAATTTGTAAACCTGCCTCAAACAGCTAAATTGGCTATTCGCTATGCTTCGGTAAATGTCGGTACAATCAGTGTTGCAGTTAATAACCAGCCTGCTGTTAAGGTGAATGTTCATTCATCGGGGGCAGTCAGCGGTTCATTTCTGTTTGCAACCATTGACATCACCATTCCTGATAAAGCAAGCTTATTAATTCGCATAGATTCTGCTGATGTGGGGCTTAATATAGATCAAATCATCGTAGGTAACGGAGATTTGGGATTGCATCCTGACATTTGGAATCTCCCCCCATTACCGTTAGCTGATGGCCCTTATAAAGCCAATTGGAAAGAACTTAGTCGTATATACACCGTTCCGGCATGGTGGCGCGAGGCGAAATTCGGGGCCTGGTCACACTGGGATCCGCAATCCATGCCCGAAAGTGGCGATTGGTATGCGCGTGGCATGTATATGGAAGGCAACTGGCAATATAATTACCACCTCAGTCATTTTGGTCACCCTTCGGATTATGGCTATAAGGACATTTGCCACAACTGGGTAATCGACCGTTGGAATCCGGAAGCTTTGATGAATCTATATGTAGAAATGGGTGCCCGTTACTTCATGGCTATGGGCGTTCATCACGATAACTTCGATTGCTGGAACTCTGCCTATCAGCCCTGGAACTCCGTCAATGTTGGCCCTAAAAAGGATATTGTCGGAACCTGGGAAAAGATTACCAGGCAACATGGTTTGCGTTTTGGTATTGGTTTTCATAACACTCCGGCACGTACCTGGGGGCAGTTTATGACTGTTCGTTACACCAGCGACAAAAAAGGCCCAAAGCAAGGTGTCTTCTACGATGCGCTTCAAACAATAGCTGACGGTAAAGGAAAATGGTGGGAAGGAATGGATCCGGTTGATCTCTATGGCCCTGTTCACGATATAAATAACCCTTTACAGTCACCCTTTGCCAACCAGTTTATGTGGCGCATTGACGATGCCATTACAAAGTACCAACCTGATATGATATATTTCGACGAACATGCCGGTGATTCGCAGATAGATCTTGGCGTACACATGGGGTTAGGCTTTCTGGCTCCTACGCTGATTGCGAATTATTACAACAAATCCTTAAAGTGGAACCAGGGAAAAATGGAGGCCGTAATCAATCTTAAAGGCGTTGGCGGTCGTTACAACAGCTTTGGCAACACTCCAGAACTTTTGCCGTTGGTTGACCGTGCTTTGGTTAAAAGCAACGAATTTTATATTGAGCCCGAAATCATGGCATACCCCTTCCAAACCGAAGCCAGTGTTACAGATTGGCACTATAGAACCGGTTTGGAATATATGGACGCGCCAAAAGTTGTTAAATTTCTGATGGAGAATATTTCCCGCAACGGAACCTTGTTGCTCAACCTTACCCAGCACGGGCGTGGCGATCTCGACCCTGAAATAGTGCGTACCTGCAAGGATGTAGGCGCCTGGTTGAAAACAAATGGTGAAGCTGTTTACGGATCGCGACCGTTTGAAATCTGTGGCGATAGTACAGTTAACTATACCCGCAATAACGGGTTTGTTTATGCGTCTGTTTATGATTGGAAAGATAGTGCAATTGCACTCAATGCCCTCCATTCAGGCGGAAGTACGTTGGGTAAAGTTACCAAAGTAGAACTCCTTGGCTCAAACATTCCTATGACATTTGTTCAGAATGAAAAGGGATTGACGATAATGCCAGGCAAAAAGGTGCAACCTTTGCCTGAAATCACCAATCAGGTCTTATCCCAACGATACAGGGTTTTGCGCATCACACACGACAAAACCTGGATTAACGATGATGATCCGGGAGTGGTATATCCAGGCTGGTTTCGCCAGAGCAACCGTGGAACAGGTGATTATAACAATGACATAACTTACAGCGTAACGCCCGGAGATGTTTTGAGTTGTACATTTACAGGCAATAATATCGCTGTTATTGCTCCCAAAGAAGCAGGAGCCGGAAAGATTGAAGTTCAGATTGATGGACAAACCCGCACCACCATAGATTTGTCAACCGTTGGCGACCGAAAACCCCAGCAGGTTGTTTTTGAAGAAACCGGGCTGACTGCAGGCAAACATATAATTAATATTGTGAACCGGGGATCGGGCAAAGTGGCGGTAGATGCGTTAATTTTAAAATAAATTTAATATTGATAAACGATTTGAAAATATACTTTATTAAAATACAAAAGCCATTACTGAAATAGTAGTATTCTCAATTTTAACACGCATTTTAGGGTTATGCACAAAACAAATCGGCAATGACAAAATATCTTTTTGATTGCGATAAGCAATCCCTGTACCGAAAACAGTTAATTAACAGTAAGTTCCCCGGGATTGGATGAATTTATATTAGATATAAAAACCTTTGTGACTGCGTGCGTTTGTAACGCCTGCCAGCACTTAGGAACAAAATTTGGACTTATCTAAACGACATTAAAATATAAACATTAAAAAATATTGTAAATTGGTTCGCAGATAATATTACTTAACTATCCATTAAAAAAAACGAAAATTAAATGAAAACAATCTTGTCGCATTGCGCGATTTTTCTACTTGCTTGTGTTTCTACTTTCGGGCAAATCCCTGCCATTAGTCAGGTTAAAACTGATTCAATTCATCTAACCACGGGTATTTCATTTACCTTACATTCCAAAGCGCTCGGCGAGGACAGAAACGTCATGATTGGGTTGCCCGATGGCTACGAAAAAAGTACAAAAAAGTACCCTGTTTTTTATCTGCTCGATGGGCAATGGAGTTTCAGCTTTACCAAGCAGACTATTGATTGGGTTTCCAGAACGCGTTACGGCTTTATGCCTGAAATGATATTGGTTAGTTTGAATACGGGAGGCGACAACCGCACACGCGACCTCACACCTACACAAGATAGAAATAATAAAACCGGAGGAGGCGCCGACAAATTGTATCAGTTTATACAAGAGGAGTTGATCCCGTTCGTTGATAAAAACTATAGAACATATAACTATCGCGTTCTTGGCGGTACATCGTTCGGGGGGGTGTTTGTAATGAATGCATTCCATCGCGACCCCCAATTTTTCAACGGTTATATTTCGCTTAGTCCGAGTATGTGGTGGGATAACAATATTTTGCTGGATAGAACCAAAGACCAATTAATAAAAAATCCAACTATCCATAACAGGCTTTATCTATCGATAGCGAACGAGGGAAAAGGGATGGGTGTGGATTCGCTCGCCAGTATTCTGGAAAAATATGCTCCCAACGAATTAAAATGGAAGTATGACAAGCTGCCCGAAGAAGTACATGAAACCGTGAGTTATAAAGGCTATTGGGATGGGTTAAAATTCATGTTTTCCGATTGGCAGTATCCGCTAGTTGATTTCGGAACGAAAGAACATTTGCTTTCTTCAAATGATTCGGTTACTTATGGCAATGTTATGCATAAAACTATAAAACTGACTGACGATGTTCTCAAGAGTCGCAGCGGTCTGTATGTCGATAGTTATGGAAGAACCCTAGCTTTGTTTAAAGCCGACAATACGTTGCAATTATTCAGCAATCGCCTGCCAATGCTAACCCTATTCCCCGAAACTCAAAACACTTTCTTTTTAAATAAGGCTCAAATTCAGAAGGAGTTATACTTAAGGGGCTTTGACATACAGTTTGAATTTCCAAAGGACGACTCTTTGGTGGTGACCGCCAATGGGAAAATCGATTTTACGGCGAAAAAGGTTAAATGTCCGCCTCTTGTGAAATTATCGGGTGCTATTCTCGATAAATATGTCGGAACATATTCGCCTCCACCTCAAGGAAATACATTTCATATTATTAAAGAAGGCGATTTGTTGAAAATTACCGATGATCCTAATTCTACCTATTTGTATCCCATTGGTGAAAACAGATTTTTCGCAATGGTAAGAGAAGCGGGATACGAATTGGAATTCGTTATCGGAGAATTAAACCAGGTAACTAAAATGAAGGTTATAATGAATGGGAATATGGTATTCGAGTCTAATAAATTGAATTAGCATAGCAATGTCGTTGACTTAAGGATTTATCTTTCCTATCCATTCTTCGACTCCGCTCAGAATGACTCTACTTCGAAGTGTCACCCTGAGCGAAGTCGAAGGGTCTTTCTTAAGTCAAAGACTTTGATTAGAACAGATATTAACAGAATTAATTTACGATGTATATGAGCATAAAAATTTCCTGCATATTAGCTTTTGTTTTATTAGCTACAAGCTTCTCAAATGCACAAACCAAAGCCCCGGCTCCGTTTGGCCCAGTTCCAACCGAAAACCAATTACGGTGGCAGGAAATGGAGTATTATGCTTTTGTCCATTTCTCATTAAACACCTATACCGACCAGTCGTGGGGGTTTGGTAATGAAGATGTAAAGCTGTTTAATCCCGAAAAAGCTGATTGCCGCCAGTGGGCGCGTATTTGTAAAGAAGCGGGAATGAAAGGGATTATAATTACGGCAAAGCACCACTGTGGTTTTTGCCTCTGGCCATCGAAATACACCGAGTATTCCGTAAAAAATGCTCCCTGGAAAAATGGCCAGGGCGATATGGTCCGCGAAATGGCCGATGCCTGCAAAGAATATGGGTTGAAATTGGGTATTTATTTATCACCCTGGGACAGGAACCATCCTGACTATGGAAAACCAGAGTATATAACCTATTTTCGGAATCAGCTTACCGAACTTCTCACCAACTATGGAGAAATTTTTGAGGTTTGGTTCGATGGAGCTAACGGTGGAGATGGATACTATGACGGAGCCAACGAAACCCGTAAAATTGATCGTACTACTTATTACGACTGGAAAAATACATATGCTATGATTCGTAAGTTGCAGCCCAACATTGTGATATGGAACGATGGCGGCGACCGTGGCGACCTGCGCTGGGTTGGAACCGAAGATGGCTATGTAGGTGAAACCAACTGGAGCTTATTGAACAATACCGGCGAAGTGCCATGGGAAATGTTACATTACGGCGTGGAAGATGGCAATGCCTGGGTTCCCGCTGAGGTAAACACCTCAATCCGTCCCGAATGGTTTTACCATCCAAGTGAAGACGACAAAGTGAAATCGGTGCCCAAGCTTATGGAAACCTATTACAACTCTATAGGGCACAACGGAACATTGCTGCTTAATTTCCCGATCATGCCCAACGGTTTGATCCATGAAAAGGACGAAAAAGCAGCCCTCGGAATGGCCAAAGCTGTAAAAGAATCATTTGCAGTTAACCTTGCCGAAAAAGCAAAGGCCGAAGCATCGAATGTCCGGGGAAAAGCCGGAGAATATAATGCATCAAAGGCCATTGATGGTAATAAAGAATCCTACTGGGCAACCGACGATAACGTAACCAACGCCTCACTGACGATTGATTTGGGCAAACCAACCTTGTTCAACCGTTTCATGGCACAGGAGTACATTCGTTTAGGGCAGCGGGTAAAAGCATTTACCGTTGAAGCATTTGTCGATGGAAACTGGAAAGAAATAGCCAAAGCCACCACTATTGGTTACAAGCGCATTCTTAGGTTTCCGAGTATTTATGCATCGAAAGTCAGAATCCATATAACTGATTCAAAAAGTTGCCCGGTAATTTCTAACCTGGGTATTTATAACGCTCCTTTAATTCTTGATGCACCAGCCATTTTAAGAAATCAAACGGGTGAGATCGTCATTAATTCCGACGATATTGGCCCGCATTTTTATTACACCTTAGACGGTAGCGAGCCTACATCTAAATCGACAAAGTTTACAGGTCCGGTTAAAACCGAAGGCAAAATTGAAGTTAAGGCAATTGCCTACGACCCTGCTTCAGGTAAAAGCAGCCCGGTAAGTCTGGAGAAATTCGACATTAGCCGCAAAAACTGGAAAGTAGTTAATAACACCGATGACAATGCAAAATATGTCCTGGACGGCAACCCGGCAACAGTTTGGCACCAACGCGACAAAAAAATGCCGGTCGATTTAATTATCGACTTAGGCAATCTGTATAACCTGAGCGGATTCAACTACCTGCCGGACCAGAACAGGTGGAGCTCCGGTATCATTACCAATTTCGAGTTTTATATATCAAACGACAATGCAGAATGGAAACAGGTTGATCAGGGCGAATTCTCAAACATCAAAAATAATCCGGTATTACAAACACGGAATTTTTCGACGGTGAAAGCACGGTATATTAAGTTACGGGCATTGAAAAACACCTCGGGCGATGATGTGGCTGGATATGCAGGAATAGACGTGATTACAACTAACTGATTCGGTAAACAACCTCCTTTAACATGAATAAAGTAATTCTCATACTTTCCGTTGCAATATTGATGATTTCGACATTTCCCTCGAAGTCGCAGGAAATCAATAAATTTTTTCCTGAAAAAGACCTGATTACAACCGGAATTTATTATTACCCGGAACATTGGAACGAAAACCAGTGGGAACGAGATATCAAGAAGATCTCCGAAATGGGTTTTGAGTTTGTTCACCTTGCCGAATTTGCGTGGTACAAAATGGAACCCGACGAAGGAAAATTTGATTTCGCCTGGCTCGATAAAGTGGTAAACCTATGTGTAAAATACAATCTGAAGGTAGTAATGTGCACTCCTTCTGCAACCACACCTACCTGGATGAGGCTAAAATACCCGGAAACATTCATCATGGATGGTCATTACATCCGGGCCGAAAATGGCACGCGTGGATTGGAATCTATTGTTAATTCCAAATACCGCATGTTTGTAGAACGAATTGTGACCGAAATGGCCAAGCGTTACGGGAAGAACGAGCATGTGACCGGATGGCAAATCGACAACGAACCACCAGCTCTTCCCGATTACAGCCTTTCGTCGCAGGAAGCTTTCAGGCAATGGTTAAAAAACAAGTATAAAACTGTCGATGCGCTTAATTCAGCCTGGGGAACAGCCTTTTGGAGCCAATGGTTCAATAGTTTCGATGAGGTTATCATTCCGAATACTAACCTTGTGGGTTGGTGGGGCAATAACCCTCATGCATTGCTCGATTTTAAGAGATATTCGGCCGATTCTCAAGCCGAGTTTCTTGACCTACAGGCAGGAATTCTGCGAAATTACATTCTCAAAAATCAGTATATTACCACCAATTATACTGCTGTATGCACAGGTTCTGATCCCAGGCGGACAAAGAAACTTGATTTTGCTACCTATACCGCTTATCCCAACGGTGGTTCCGATAATTTTGGCGACTTAGGCTTCCGCTTAGGGAGTAGTAAACCTATCCTCTTTGCTTCGGAATATTATAAATCTGTGGGCGGAGCAACCGGAGTAATGGAAATGCAACCAGGCCCGGTTAATTGGGGAAGTTACAATCCGCTTCTCTTGCCCGGCACGGTGCGGTTGTGGCTGCACCATTCCTTTGCGGCAGGCGGAAAACTTGCCTGCTCATATCGGTTTCGTCAGATTCTATATAGCGCCGAGCAATACCATTCGGGTGTAATACAAACGGATGGCGTAACTCCTTCCCCAGGTGGAGAAGAGTACATGCTGTTTATGAAAGAAATTAAAGAACTCCGTACACAATACAAATCGGGTACAAAAATGCCCGAAAAGCTAGCTGCACGGTCAACAGCGATACTCTGGAATCTCGAAAACTACTGGACTATCGACAGGCAAAAACAAACATGGCAATGGGATGCATGGAACTACCCTGTTAAATACCTGGAACTTGCCAAATCGTTGGGTGCCCCGACGGATGTTATCCCGGAAACTACCGATCTGTCGAAATATAAATTCGTTATTGTTCCGGCATACGAAATGGTCGATTCGGCCTTGGTAAAGAAATGGAATGATTATGTGTTAAATGGCGGAAATTTGGTAATTACATGCCGCACGGCAACCAAAGACCGCCGGGGTCATTTCTGGGAAGCCGGATGGGCAGCCCCGATATCAGGCCTCATTGGCGCACAGGTGCAGGCAACGGATATGCTTTCGGGGAATGCCAAAGGCGAAATTCTGATGAAGTCGAACCTTTATAATTGGAACAACTGGGCCGATTTGCTTTTGCCCGGAAAGAACAGTGAGGTTATTGCCACATTCAATAATCAGTTCTATAAGGGCAAAGCTGCCGTAGTAAAGCATAAGGTCGGGAAAGGCACTGTAACCTATATTGGCGTGGATACCGACGATTCCAAACTGGAAAAGGATATATTGCGCGGCATCTATACTGCTGCCGAAGCAACAACCGAAGATTATCCCCAGGGTATTTATGTTTATTGGCGCGATGGTTTTAACATTGCTGTGAATTATTCGTCTGGCGATTACCCCATGAATATACCTGCCAATGCGAAAATCCTTGTTGGCGAAAAAACATTAAAACCTGCAGGAGTGCTGATTTGGAGCGAATAGTATAATTAAAAATCATCTCAAATAAATTTTTCAAAGACCTTTAACACATGAAACGAATTACTCTTTTTACAATTCTTCTGTATATTGCAGGGAATCTGCTGGCTTCCGGCCCGGTTCAGACATTATTGAACGGCATGAGGGTTACCCCCAAAAATGGAGCAGCCAGGACAATTGAAATTAGTGTGGTAACCAACCGGATTATTCGTGTTCAGGCATCGCCCGAAACGGTAATCCCAACTATTCAAAGCCTGTGTGTTGTGCCATTTCCGACAATAAAAACACCTTTCAAAGTTATCAGCGACGCAAAATCTGCCCAACTGTCTACCGATGAACTTACCGTGAAGGTTTCCCTGCTTACAGGTGAAATTTCGTTTCTGGATAAATCCGGAAAAGCGCTGCTACAGGAAGTTAAGAACGGAAGAAGTTTCAAACCTTTTACTGTTGACAACGACAGCGGATTCACCATGCAGCAGGTATTCACAGGCACAGGGGGAGAAGCTATATACGGACTCGGCCAACACCAATCGGACGATTTCAATTATAAAAATAAAAGCGAAGATCTCTTTCAATACAATACAAAAGTGTCGGTGCCGTTCATCATTTCGACCAATAATTACGGAATTTTGTGGGATAATTATTCACAAAGCAAATACGGCGACCCGCGCGATTATAAAGACCTGAACCAGTTTACGCTCTACGATAAAGAGGGCAAGGAAGGTTTTCTTACCGCTACCTATGCCCAAAAAGGCGGGGATACTATCGTCCGTCAAGAGTCGGCGATCGATTACGAAAACCTGACAACTGTGAAGAAGTTTCCCTCTAACTTTAATTTCAATGATGCTGCAATTGTTTGGGAAGGGTCAATTGTTTCGGATCGGGCGGATATCTTCAAATTCAGCCTCTACTATGCCGGTTACACAAAAGTGTGGCTCAACGATTCGCTCATAGTGCCAGAGCGCTGGAGAACATCATGGAACCCGAATACCTATAGGTTCTCCTTTCCGATGGAAAAAGGGAAACGCAACAAATTAAGATTGGAATGGAAACCTGACGGCGGAGTTTCATACATCGGGTTGAAAGCCCTCTCTTCGAGTCCGCTGGAGAAAAACGGAAATATCTCTTTCTGGTCCGAAATGGGCGACAAAATGGATTACTATTTTATCGCCGGTAATAACATGGACGATGTAATCAGCGGTTATCGCACGCTAACCGGTAAAGCCAGTATTATGCCAAAATGGGCAATGGGTTATTGGCAAAGCCGCGAGCGTTACAAAACGCAGGACGAATTGCTGAATGTGGTATCGGAATACCGCAAGCGCAATATCCCGCTGGATAATATCGTGCTCGACTGGAACTATTGGCCCGAACCAGCATGGGGGAGCCATCAGTTCGACCTGAAACGTTTTCCGGATGCCAAAGGCATGGTTGATTCGGTACACAAACAAAATGCAAATATCATGATCTCGGTATGGCCTAAATTCTACGTTTCGACTGACCATTTCAAACAATTTGATAAGAAAGGATGGATGTACAACCAGGCAGTGAAGGACAGCGTACGCGACTGGATTGCCCATGGATATGTAGGATCCTTCTACGATGCATACAGTGCCGGTGCCCGCCAGCTCTTCTGGAACCAGATGAAAGACAATCTTTATCTTAAGGGATTTGATGCCTGGTGGATGGATGCTTCGGAGCCAAATATCAGGGACTGTACCGATATGATATATCGTAAAAAATTGTGTGGCCCCACCGCTCTGGGTTCATCGTGGAAATACTTTAACACATACGCCCTTATGAATGCGGAAGCCATTTACAATGGGCAACGTAAAGAAGATAACAATAAGCGCGTTTTTCTGCTTACCCGTTCGGGCTTTTCAGGTTTACAGCGTTATTCTACTGCCACCTGGAGTGGTGATATTGCAACCCGGTGGGAGGATATGAAAGCACAAATATCGGCCGGGCTCAACTTTGCAATGTCGGGCATTCCTTTCTGGACAATGGATATTGGTGGTTTTTGTGTGGAAAAACGGTACGAAGCCAGTCAGCGCATTTTTGACCAAACCGGCCAGGAAAATGCTGACCTGAACGAATGGCGTGAGCTCAACCTCCGCTGGTTTCAGTTTGGGGCATTCTGCCCACTCTTCCGGAGCCATGGACAATTCCCCTTCCGCGAAATTTACAACCTCGCCCCTGAAAATCATCCTGTTTACAAAAGCCTCGTTTATTACGACGAGCTGCGCTATCGTTTGATGCCGTATATCTATTCACTGGCAGGTATGGCTTATCACAACGATTATACGCTGATGCGCTCCCTGGCAATGAGTTACACAGCCGACAAACAAACGTATGGCATTGGCGACCAGTTTCTGTTTGGCTCGGCATTAATGGTTTGTCCGGTTTACAGCTACAAAGCCCGGAACCGCGAAGTGTATTTCCCTGCCGGAAATAAATGGTACGATTTTTATACCGCCAAACAGATAGAAGGTGGCCAAAAAGTGATTGTGGAAGCGCCGCTTGAACAAATTCCTCTTTTTGTCCCCGCTGGTACAATTCTTCCGGTTGGGCCTGTAATGCAGTTTGCATCAGAAAAGAAGGCCGAGAACATTGAAATTAATGTCTATCGGGGAAAAAACGGGAAGTTCAGCCTTTATGAAGACGAAGGGGTTAATTACAATTACGAAAAAGGAGCTTTTTCAACCATCAGTTTCGAATATAACGATGCCGAAGGAACACTTACCATTGGTGACCGCCAGGGTAGCTTTGAGGGTATGTTGACCAGCCGTGTTTTCCATATTGTTTTTATCGGACAAACAACTTCTCAGCCTAAAATAGTAAATTATAATGGGGCCAAAAAAGTGGTAGTATTATAAAAACTAGAGGTTTGGTTAAAAATCCTTTGTAATACCTGTGAATAAATTTACAGAAATCACACCAGGATTTCGAAACAAAAAAAGAATGCCGTTGAGAGCTTAACAACAAGTTTCCCTCTCAACGGCATTCTTTGGATTCACTGATATTCCTGTAAAAAACTTTTTTAACTATTGATTCGATAAATGGTCCAATTATTTGCGAAAATCAAACTTATTTTACTTTGTTGCAATGCCGTATTCGTCCTCCGAAACTGCTGTTAACCAAACCACATTCCCTTTTTGCAGGTTTGTGCTTATCGCAATATGGGTTAGCCCGGAATCGGGAGCTGCACCTTGCCAGTGCTCTGTATCTGGAGGAATCTTTACAATATCGCCTTTGTGCAACACCTGGGCAGGTTTTCCTTTTTCCTGATAATACCCCTTGCCGTCTGTAACAAGGAGTATTTGCCCTCCCGGATGTTTGTGCCATTTGGTTCTTGCCCTGGGTTCAAAAGTTACATTGCCAATGGAAGTATTATAGGTGCTGTCGTTGTTTACAAACATTTGAAGCCATGCCGTACCCGTAAAGTTGTTGTTGGTAATTTTATCTCCTTTTGGAAAAACTGGTTCTGTTTTCTGTCCCTTAGTCACATGTTGAATATTATTACAACCAACAATTAAAATAGTTAGAAACAGTATGCTGAATTTTAAAATGCATTTCATTTTGATACTTTTTTGAGTTCAGTTATTTTATGTTTTTCAAGACTTCATTCAAAACCGTCTGTGCATCTTTAGCTTCTTTTTCTCCTATTGTTGATTTTATGATCCCCACAAATTCTTGCAACTTTTCGGGGGTAATGCCAACATTCAAACAAATATTCAGATGCGAACGCAACATGGGTTCTGCACCACCAATGCTACTAATCACGGATATGGTTACCAGCTCTCTTTCGGTGTAGGTTAATATATCGCGTTCAAAAATATCAGCAAACAGATGTTCTTTGAGAAATATGTCCATTTGGGGTGCAAATGCGGAATACCCTGTTTTCGGACCATCCTGAGGCGTTCCAAGCAGTTTTTCTAAAATCTCTTTTCCCCGCTCGTATTTGCTTCGTTCGTCCTGAATGGGAGATGCTTCGGCTCCCAAAACATCCTTGAAGCCTTTGGCTTTGCGCTCATCCAATACCTCCATAAAGGTTTGCAGCCCCCGAATACTTCTTGGAAATCCGCAATAGGCATACAAGTGAACGATTACTTCTTTGATTTGGTTAATGGTAAGACCAGATTCAAGGCCTGCATTTAGCTCCGTCTTTAATTTTGACAGATCTCCCTTTGCCGTTAAGGCGGCAATGGCAATAATGCTTTGTTCCCCATGACTTAATGCTACTTTCTTATTCATATTGCTTTGTGCATTTATGACATAGGAAAAACAGCATATGGCCATTAATAACACCATGAGCGTTTTGATTTTATTCCTTTTCATAGTTCTGTTTTTCAATTATAAGCTCTGCTGCGAATAGAAGTATTGTAACTGAATACCTCTTCAATTCAATTGCTTTTTCAGAAAATTCATGACTTTGGTTCTCACTTCATCCGAATCGAACATGACTCCAAAATGGGGTGCGTCCTTTACAATCACAAGTTCATTGGGAACACCCTTTTGAGGTGAAGTACTGTTTCTTTCAGGCCCAAGAAATTGTGGCCAGTCTTGTGCAAAAAGCTGGGTCGCAAAAGCCACCAGTAAAAAAGTAGTTGTAAAAATTAGTTTGTTTTTCATTTTGGTAGTTATATATGAATGTTTATTGTGGTTTTGGAACAAAAAGCAGGCTTAAAACTAATGCGAGTCAGGAGTTTGGCCCGGACTTGGAGGAGTCATCAACCGTGTGAATGATAGTGAGCCTAATTTCCAGGTGCCATTTTGTTTCACATAGACTTCTGTCACCATAAATGGATTTGTCACTTCGTTTCCACCAACAACAGCCAACAAATCAATTCTATTTAAAAGAATGGCAGTATTGTCAATGATATTTACTGAAACTTCATGAATATCTGCTTTCTTGTACCAAATGCCTCCACTTTTAATGATATTGACCTCCTGTTCTGTTCCCCAGGCTCCTCCCATGTGGATAAACATCGCTTTTTCGTGAAAGAGTTTACTCAGTACATCAGCATTTTTGTCGGCCATCCATTGCCACTTGTCTTTTGAAAGGGTAACGATTTCCTGTTCTGCCGGGGTGAAACTCTTTGTTGCAGGATTTTGGGCAAACGATCCTTGTACACTCACGATCACTAATAATAAACCTAGAATTGTTGTTTTCATACGCTAATTTTAATGTTTATAATGGGTATTAATTTCTATACTTAATCCAATCCTTTTTCTTTTAGCCATTTCGACATCAGGTCGGCTATCTCTAAATTATTTAAATCCGAAAACGGGAAATGCGTATTGCCTTTAATTCCTATTTCAGGCAAATGAACCACTGTGACATCGCCGCCGAGCTTGTTCACGGCATCTCTCCACTTCCTGGCCATTTCCAGTCGTGCACGCCAGCCATCCTGGCCGGGGTTATCCATGGGTTTGTCGGGAATATTATCTCCGTAGTAAATAATGATCGGGATTTTGGTAAGCTTCATAAAATCGGATAACGGCACCCCAAAAGCGGTGAGTGTACCCCCGGCCATTGGAATAGGGGCCGGTACTTCTCCTTCGGGAAACAGAAAACCGCTTCCCGGTTCGTAAGAAACAATGGCTTTTATGTTTTGATTTTTGATAGCGGTTGCCCAGCCCATGCCACCGGAATGTGAATGCGTGACAAGGACTCCGGTACCAATTTTATTAAACAGCGCCGAAATAGCATCGGTATTCACAGTCATATCAATTGGCCCAACATTTGGCGTCATGGCACGGAAATACTGGTTTAGTGTGGCTGAATCGCGTGCAAACTGCACTCCTTCAAAATAGTTAGGCCATATGCCTACCCGAAAAGTGCCAAACCACCCCTGTTCGTCGGGAGTGGGATTAATGGTTCCGGCAGCAGTGCTTCGGCCGGCATTGCCTCTTCTGGGTTGATCGATGAGGTAAACCCCAAAACGTTTGCGCAGGAAAATGTTTTGATAGCCTTCGCGTCCGTCGGGTGTGGTTTCCCAGGTTTTGGAAAATTGTCCGATTCCATGCCACATCACTAAAGGATATTTACGGGCATCCACTGGAATCTGGTAAAACACATAGGCATGATCGCCATGAAAGGTTTGTCCTGTCGGTGTTTGATTGTACGGATCGAATGTGCCGGGATTGGTAATCACGGTTCCTCCCACGGCAAAGCTGCCTTGTTCCTGAATCAGGATAGGTTTTTGTTTTTCTGCTTTTTGGGCAAAAGTAGGTAAACCTGCCGAAAGTACAGTAAGTATAAATAGTAGACTACAGGCACTGGATTTTTGTAAGGCCTTTGTTAATAAAGATATTTTTTTAGCCATATTAGTTGATTTATTATTTTATTTCAGATACAGTTTGCTATATATAGAACAGCCATTTCAAAGCTTTTTAAATACGGTTGCTTAAAGTTGAATGCTGTTCTAAACAGTTATCCCAGTTATGGATGGAAATAACTCCACATTACAAAGTTGAGATGAAAAAACCAATAAAGTTGTATACAGATTACTTATTCTTATACCTGAATTACTGAAATTATTGCAGGTTCGTTTAGATATGTTTACGTATCGAATAGCCTTGTTTACAGCGGTATTGAGGTAGGGGCTTCCTTTCCAAACTACAGCTTTTCCTGGTATTCTTTATGGAAAGTATAAACGAGGCTTACATTCCAAAGTAAATCAGCTCCGGATGTAATAGTTGATTTCAGTTTTTTATTAATTAATGCCGAGACGCTAAGCGGAAATTTCTTCTTACTTATTGACAAGATTGCATTTAAATATGTACCCTGTTTTTGATCCATTTTCAGATAATAGATTTGTGGACTAAGTCGGACAACTATCTGTTTCGTGATTGGGATGCCGGATATGCTACCTCTGAACGAAATCATGTTGGTATTTTGGGTGACATACTTTTCCAGCCCCCGGGTGTAAAAATAATAGACTCCTGCATTGATATTTTTTGTGATCATGTAGTTTGGGAAAATTTCACCTGCAACATACCTGTCGGCCCGAGTGGTTGAAGTTCCGGAAGATGGATCTGTAACTGACTTAAATGATAACGAAGGATTAGCTCCAATATTCAACCTGAACCGGTTATTGGTGAAAGCTTTATATCTCCACCAGAAAACAATAGCCCAGGGTTTACCTTCCAGAGAAAAGCGAAACTGCGGTTCGAAGGTCAGTTTTCTGCCCATTACCATATCAAAAACAATGGCTGGTTTTCCTAAAGTAAGGTTTGGAATGGTCGAGATACCTTTGCTTGTAATGGTTACAGCACTTGTGAAATTAGTTGTTTTCAAAACGATGCTGTCTTTATTTTGTGCAGTTAAGGTATTTGAAAGACCTGCAAGAAGTAAAAACACTATCAGTTTTATAGAGGTAGGATGGTTTTTGTAGTTTGACATTTTTTTATTGATCTGATATTAGAGATTAACATTTAGATTATTTGCTACGCCAACATTGACAGATACACTCATTGCGGCGATATCAATCAAATCCTCTCACACAATTGGTTTCGCGCGCCGCTAAATACAGGGGATATTTGTATACCCGGGGCTTCACCCCGGGCTACAAATATGCCGCTCCTTTGGAGCTTAAAACCATTTTCTGTCATCGTAGCATAGCCCCAATTTGAGGACAGGAATCTAATTGACAGATCTTTTTATTTTGAAAATTGAAGTGTGCTTACATTACCGCTTAAATGCCATTGGGTTGAAGCTTATCCCCCTTGTTCACTGCTTTTTCAATCACATCCAGTCTCGCTTTCCTTGGATCAAATTTACCGACCAGTTTACCATCCGGTTGGATATCGAGGATCTCGTTCGTTTTGGGATTGTATACAGGCCATTTCGGCAAATCTTTACCATTGGGGTTACCGGTTTTGGCAAAATTAACCCAATAGGCATTCATTATCCTGGCGACCTCTTTGTCCTCGGAAGTCGGAGGGGGAGGAGGCGGTCCGAAGCCTCCTATTCCCAGATTGTCGAACGCAAAAGAAATATCGGTTCCATGTCCGGGGCCATACTTCATCCGCTCCTTCATGGCAGCCGGTACATACGAGAAAAGAAAAATGTAGGACGGATCACCAACGGCTGCAAAAGAACTGGCGGCGAACCGTGCTGGCTCTGCCCATGCTTTATCTGTGTTAAATCGTGTGAGTACTTCAGCGAATTCTTTGTTACCATCAGGATCGTAGGCAGATTTTGCCTCCTCTTTCAGTTCCCCGAACAGCGAAAACAGTTCTTCCTTTGTACTGCTGGCATTCACAAAGGGGCCACCAATTTCAGCACTATTATTCCCAATGAGAAGCGGAACGCGTGCCTGCCTTCCCGCCTTGTAAGCACTCTCTGCAGTTTCTGTTACCAGTTTGCCATCGAGGATAGGGCCAGAATAGATACGAGGGCCACCTTGTCCATCATTTTCCTGTCCACCGTCCACAATCTCTTCAACTTTCAGGGCACGTAATTTGGCCAGGGCTGACGCATCTGTTCCCTCGATTTTATGTTTACGGGCAAAGTTTATTCCGATTGTCTCCGCTGAAACAGGGTAGTACGAACTTGCATTTTCTTTGTTTATAGGTCTGCCGGTTAAAACGCCATCCCGACCGCCGCCTGAATGACTGATTGCCTTTTGAAAAAGTCCCTTTGCAGCCGGGATCGTCAAAAGTGAATGTACCGAAACCCCACCGGCTGAGAAACCGAAAATGGTCACATTTTTAGGATTGCCTCCAAAGGCAGCAATATTCTGTTGTACCCATTTGAGTGCGGCAATCTGGTCCATAAAGGCGTAACTACCCTTGGGTTCATCGGGATGCTCCTTGCTCAGCGCAGGGAATGCAAAATGGCCAAGGCGCCCCAGACGGTAATTGATAGTAATCAGGATGACTCCTTTTTTGGCAAACTGACCTTCAACTCCTGCTCCGGAGCCGCTACCCCCTACGAAGGCGCCGCCATGGATCCATACCATTACCGGCAGCTTTGCATTCTTTGCAGCCCCGGCAGGTCTCCAGACATTGAGAAACAAGCAATCTTCGGACGAACCTGCCTGAATTGTTCCCGGAGCAGCGCCCCAACCTCCCGCTGCGCAATTTGCACCAAACTTGGTGGCATCGCGTTCCCCCTGCCATGGGGTCATGGGTTGCGGAGGTCGCCAGCGAAATTCACCCACTGGAGGAGCAGCATAGGGAATTCCCTTAAAACTTTCGACATTCCCTTCCGATACTCCGCGAACCTTTCCAGAGACGGTTTGAACAACTGGTGCCTCTTTCGAAGAACTATTCACAATTGTTTGCTGGGCATA
Organism: Bacteroidota bacterium; assembly: GCA_020048915.1. GTDB lineage: Bacteria > Bacteroidota > Bacteroidia > Bacteroidales > JAAUTT01 > JAAUTT01. The sequence goes on from JAIFLU010000088.1 coordinate 24,287, forward strand.
CAGGTTGAAACTCAATATGCATGCTATTCCTGTTATTATTCTTTTCATTTTAGGTAGTATTAAATTTTATCATGTGTGCAAAAGAAACTTGTTTAGATTTTGTATTTGCCGATTGCGGCCAAATAGTATGGAATCAAGACTATCAACGTTACAGGTATTTACCAAAAAAATCGTTAAGCTTGCTCATGGCCTTAGCCACATATTCGGGAACATAATACGTTTGAATGTGGGTAGCCCCTTCAATAAGGAATAATTCCTTTTCTTTTGTTCCGGTAGCCAACTTGAATGCACTGTCCGTCATGTAATACGTGTCGGCTTTGCTTCCAGCCATCATCAACAGGGGCTGATTGATTAAATCCATACTAGTGGCTGCATCAAATTCCATCAGGTCGAGCAGACTGCTCATGGTGTACCTGAAGGTAGAATTTGGGTGCGCATGGGTTCTGTTGTAATAATAGTGGCCTTCACGATACAGATCAAAAGGCATTTTATCGGCCATTTCATCCGTTGTTTTTGTATTGGCCGCATAGCGCACTTCACCACCGGAAGCTTCAAGGGCGCGGGCATCTGAAGCATCTTTTAACCGTTGCTGAATGGTGGATATCTGGGAGTCCTTGAATCCGTTACGCCTCACCAGCCCGGAATTAAACATGCTCAGCGTGGCCACAGCTTTAAATCGTTTATCGGTCTGAGCTGCTTTTAAGGTATATCCTCCACCACCACATATGCCCAATACTCCCAAACGACTGGCATCAACTCCGGCATATTGGGTAATAAAGTCGGCCATGCCGCGAATATCTTCAATGCGATTAGCAGGCTTATCCACATTGCGGGGCTGACCACCACTGGCACCCTGGTAGGCTGCATCGGCAGTAATGGCTATGTAACCCGATTCGGCCAGTCGCTGCGCATATAATCCGGTAGTCTGTTCCTTAACTCCTCCGTTGGGATGAGCCACCACTACCGCCGGATATTTTTTTGACGCGTCGTAATTGGCGGGTGTATAAATATTGGCAGCGATATCAATGCCATTTAGTTTATAGGTTACAGGATGTATATTCACCTTGCCTGGCACATTTTCAGTAATTGCCTCTTTATAAACAAGACCAAAAGGGTTATTCAGAGTTTGACCTGAAGCAATGGTACTTATCGTCATGAATATGTATGTCAAATATTTGCTTTTTATATCTCGATTCATATTGCTTTTTATTCTTACAAAGGTGAAGCGAAATAACAGGAGCGTTTGTATACAGATTACTGATTCTTGTACCCTGATTACTGATTATGTATTTTGGTGTTTATCTTATAGATAAATATGTTTTACCTTTGGAAGAAAATTACAAATTTTGGTCATGGACGAAATAATGAAGCTGGATAATATATCGCAATATAATGCCCTGAGGGGGATCGAAACACTGCATCCATTGGTAAGTGTATTTGATTTTGCAAATATGAAACTCATACCGCAAGCCATGGCAAACTATGGCTTTTATTGTGTTTTCCTGAAAGATGCTGTATGCGGCGATTTGAAATATGGCTGTAATTATTACGATTATCAGGAAGGTACACTTGTGTTTATTGCCCCCGGCCAGGTTGTTGGGATCGGCAGCAAGCCCGGGACTACCATGCCCAAAGGCTGGGGCCTGCTTTTTCATCCCGATTTAATCCGGGGAACTTCCTTAGGTCACAATATTAAGCAGTATACCTTTTTCACTTACGAAGCCAGGGAAGCCCTTCACTTATCGGAAAAAGAACGGCAAGTTGTATTGGATTGCATGGATAAGATTGATTATGAACTTCGGCAGTCAATTGACAAACATAGTAAAACACTGATTACAAATAATATCGAGCTGCTTCTAAATTACTGTATGCGGTTTTACGATCGCCAGTTTATTACCCGCAGCGAAGTAAACAGAGATATTCTAGCTAAATTCGAGAAATTGATCGACAATTATTTTCAGTCGGAAATAGCGCTTACTGCCGGGTTACCAACGGTTAAGTTTTGCGCTGAACAATTGTTTCTGTCTCCCAACTATTTTGGCGATCTGATCAAGAAAGAAACCGGAAAGTCTGCCCAGGAAAACATCCAGTTAAAGGTAATGGGCATTGCGAAAGAAAGAATATTTGATAAGAGCAAAACCATGAGCGAGATAGCTTATGAATTAGGTTTTAAACACCCACAGCACTTCAGCAGGATGTTTAAAAACGAGACGGGATTCACACCGAATGAATACAGGTTGTTGAATTGACCTAATTTTAGGTAATCTCACTGAATCCTATTTTTTTTCTGGCGACCTGAAAAAGTATTAAACCTGCCAATACAATAATGGCATTTATAATTACCCATATTACCCGATCATTTTCTGCGAAAACTTTATTTCCAAAAAATCGAAGTTCAACATTTGGAAAAAAGAAACTTGCAATTCCACCGGCCATTAGTGTTAGGCCCACAGCTAACATAATTTGACTCAATACTTTTAAAAATCGATTATTCATACTCGTATTATTTTGTAATTTCTTCAAAATGGACCTGAGCCCATTCTACCATCATTTGAACTACAGGCATAAGTTCCTTTCCCATTTCTGATAAAGTATATTCTACCCGAGGTGGCACTTCTGCATATACTTTCCGGTTCAGCAAATGATTTTAAAGCCCAATTTAGGAGTTAGTGGTAAAAGGACTTTTCGGAGGGGGCTCATAGCTTTATTTTAAAAAAGGTTCAATAAAGTGTAAAAGATAATAGGCTGATCTATTGATTAAATTGTATGATACTAAAATAGGGTTGAATGATTTTTGTATCTTATTATGAAATAATAACAAGAAACAATCTCCTTTAAAATTGGAACTAATATTCCAGGACAATAAAAGGAGGTATTGACGTAAAATCGGTTTGTGCCAGGCTTTTTATAGTTGACTAACTAACAGTCAAAGGCCCTGCAATAATTCGTTGCAAGTCAATATTAAACGTTTCGAAATCGTCCAGACGATAATCGGAGCTATGTAAGACAGGATGATAATAAAGTTCGACATGCTCGCTTTTGACATTGTGATGTAATTCCATGCATTTAAAGCTGCCACTTATGGTTATAGGCAACACATCTGCCCTCTCGTGAAACATCAATTTGAGACTTCCGGGTTTAAAAGGCCCCATTTGTGGCCCTTTGCTACGGGTACCTTCCGGAAAAATGAAAATCGGATTTTTATCTTTTTGGTGTATCCGCTTATTGATTTTGTTTGAAGATTCCCGCAATTTTTTCCGATTGATAAAAATGCAATCGAGCGAATTCATCCAGCCACTGAGGATTGGCATTTTTTTCAACTCATGCTTTGCAATAAACCCAACCGAAAAAGGGAGACAAGATATATAAATGGGAATATCGAAACTTCCCTGATGATTTGAAACTACTACCAGACCAGATCGGGAATCCGGAATATTTTCTTTGCCATATGCTGTATAGCTTACCCCGTTTACAATCAATATAAAGCGGGCCCACGCGGAAGATACGAGATAAACAAATCGCTTTTCAGCACTTTTCGTTCCTACCAGTTTTAAAACGTATAAGGGTATAAAGAGGAAGATACTAAAAATAAGGATCCCCCAAAAGGTGAGGTAGAAAAATGCTGTTTTTAACATAAAAAAAGTTGTAATAGTTGTAATGCGTATATAAAGAGACCGGGTAAATAGAGGTACTGTCTTAATTTTATAACGATCATCCCGTGTTTGTTTATTTTTTATCAATATAGTAAAAAATCATAATTGATTTAAAACATAAAGTTAATTTCCAAACGCTCCTTGTTAAAAAAAGAAGACAACCTTAGCGGTTGGCGCGAAATAATACGAGCAGGTTAAAATGAGTCTCTTTTTTTAGAAAACTAAATAGCCCAAATTTTTTGAATTGAGATCTAAAAAACCACTCCAATAAGGTGTAAAATTTAGAACTGAAAATGGTATCTAAGTTTCGACAGTTATAATCCTATAACAGATCGAATGTAATTGGATTAAGCTTTTTGTTGAGATATTGTAAATTTAAACATGCATCCCTTGTTCAATGCACTTTCAATCCAAAAATTACCCTCTAGTTTTTCAGTAAAATCTTTGCATAATAATAACCCTAATCCTGAACCTTTTTCGTTTGCTGTTCCAGTAGTGGTATTATTGACTTCAATTTTGAAATTATTCTGTTACCAAACTAAGAAATGTCCTAGTTCAAAAATATCTATCACCTTTTAGCTGCAATAACTAAAGTATTCATCTTACTAATGTTATTAAATATCATTGAACTACCAAAGTTTGGATTAGAATTAGTAAATTTGAATTAATCAAGGTCCTTTCAAGTTCCACTCATATCGATGCATATGAAATTTAAGAACATCTCAATTAAGTGGCAGTTCATTTTTATAATAACCTTAGTTGCCGCTCCTCTTATTCTACTTTCTATTTACACATCAGGCGAAGAGAAAAAAATAGCTACTGAACAAGCAAAAGATCTTACTTTAAGCATAGCCCGAAACATAGCTATGCAACAAAAGAATACCGAAGCGTCGACCCGACAATTACTTTTTTTGATAAGCCAGTTACCGGAAATGCAGGATAATGAGCCAAACAGAGATGTTTTAAACCATCTGTTTAAAAAAATACTGGTCGAAAATCCAAGCTTTGCCGTAATATTAGCGGCCTTGCCAAATGGGGAGGTTTATGCTTCGGCAGTTCCTTTTAAGCCCTTCTCCATAGCCGATCGAAAATATTATAAAGACGTCACCCGTACCAAATCATTTGCCATTGGGGGATTTGCTAAAAGCCGTCTAACAAACAAGCCGGTGTTGCACTACGCTTCACCGGTACTAAATGAAAATGGCGACATTAAACTGATTCTTATTGCATCATTTGATTTACAGCAATATCATAATACATTGTCTGTATCTCCCCTACCGGCTAAAAGTGATTTTTCCTTCTACGATTATACCGGAAGGGAACTTTATCATTCGGAAAAACCACATAAGAACCTTGGTAAAAGGGGTTCACCTGAAATACAAGGAGCTTTAATAGCAAATTCTCCGGATGGATCCTATATAGCCGAAGGTTTTAATAATCAAAAGCGCCTGTTTGGGTTTGTGCGCATAAACATCGAAAAAGACAGCCCATACATGTATGTTGTTGTTGGAACTCCGTTAAATGAAGCCTTTAAACGTGCCAATACCATTTTTTATCGAAACCTTTTTCTGATTCTTATTGCAGTAATTATTGGAATAGTAACTTCATGGTATTATAGTCAAAATATTATTTTTAAACGGATTGACAAATTAGTACTCACAGCTAATCGCCTTAAAGATGGGGATTTAAATACTCGTACTCAAATGGATTACACCATTGGCGAAACAGGGCTATTAGCTCAGGCATTTGATCAGATGGCGGCAGGACTGGCAAATAGGGAAAAGGAACGAGATACCGCCATTGAAAAGCTTAAGGAACTCAAAGAACGCTTTGAAATAGCGGTAAATTCGGCCAAAATTGGAATATGGGAATGGGATCTTGCCCTGCAACGGGTAATTTGGGACCAGCAAATGTATAATTTGTACGAATTAGAGCCTTCTGATTTTAAAGGAACCCTCCCCGATTGGATGAAACGGTTATACCCAGATGACGCCGCACGATTTGAAGAAGAACTACATCACTCGATACGATTTGGGAAGAACCATAAAACATCATTTAGTATCAAAACGCCTAAAAAAGAGTACCGTAATATCCGTTGCTATTATAATGTAATTTCAGATAGCAATAGAAAAGCAATCAGGATTATTGGTGTTAATTGGGATATCACTGAACGTATTTTACTGGAAAGTGAACTCACCAAGTCGAAGGAACTTACCGAAGAAAAAATGAAAGCTTGTAAATCTGAAATTGAACAGTTTTCAATAACCTTGAATCAAAGCCTGGTGGATATTCTTAACGAGTCTCAAAATATTTCAGTCAACTGCGCTTCAGAGGAAGTGATCAGTTATCGGAACAAAATTATTCAGTTTGGAAACGATCTCATGGAGCAACTCGAAGAAATACCGGTATTATCAGGTAAGAAAAAATAAATGCCCTTTCCCGAAAAACGGAAAAGGGCATATTTATATGTAAGAATATAAGGTCGATTTACATCATACCGCCCATACCACCACCCATTTGAGGAGGAGCCATAGGTTTATCTTCTTCTTTTTCAGCTAAAACACATTCGGTAGTAAGAAGCATACCAGCAATTGAAGCTGCATTTTCTAATGCTACACGAGCTACTTTAGTAGGATCGATTACTCCGGCTGCAAATAAGTTTTCATACTGATCAGTACGCGCATTGTAACCATAGTCTTCTTTTCCTTCTCTAACTTTTTGAACAACCACAGCGCCATCAGCACCAGCGTTTTCAACAATCTGACGAAGAGGTTCCTCTAATGCACGGCGAACAATGGCAATACCAGTAGTTTCGTCATCGTTATCACCCTTCATACCATCAAGAGCTTTGATAGCGCGGATGTAACCGATTCCACCACCGGGGATAATTCCTTCTTCAACAGCAGCACGGGTTGCACTTAATGCATCGTTCACACGGTCTTTCTTTTCCTTCATTTCAACTTCAGTAGCTGCACCAATATATAGTACAGCAACTCCACCGGCTAATTTAGCCAAACGTTCCTGAAGTTTTTCACGATCGTAATCTGAGGTAGTATTTTCGATTTGCGAACGGATTTGACCAATGCGGGCATCAATAAGCTTTTTGTCACCAGCTCCGTTTACAACAGTGGTGTTATCTTTGTTTATTGAAATTTTTTCGGCATGGCCTAACATTTCAAGGGTAGTGTTTTCTAATTTCAAACCTTTTTCTTCTGAAATTACAGTACCACCAGTTAGGATAGCGATATCCTCCAACATTTCTTTGCGGCGATCGCCAAAACCCGGAGCCTTAACAGCTGCAATACGCAACGAACCACGAAGTTTATTAACTACAAGAGTAGCTAACGCTTCACCGTCGATATCTTCAGCTATTATCATTAATGGTTTACCTGTTTGTAACGACTGCTCCAAAATTGGAAGGAAATCCTTCATTGAAGAGATTTTCTTGTCGTATATAAGAATATGGGGAGTTTCGAGAATACATTCCATTTTTTCTGTATCGGTTACAAAATATGGAGAAATATATCCACGGTCGAATTGCATACCTTCAACTACATCAACTGTAGTTTCGGAGGTTTTAGCTTCTTCAACGGTAATAACACCTTCTTTTTTAACTTTACCCATTGCTTCAGCAATAAGTTTCCCAATTTCAACATCGTTGTTAGCCGAAATAGAAGCTACTTGTTCGATTTTCTTGAAATCGTCGCCAACTTCTTTGGATTGTGATTTTAAATTCTCAATAACCCGGATAACAGCTTTGTCGATACCACGTTTTAAATCCATTGGATTTGCACCGGCAGTAACATTTTTTAAACCAACTGTAACTAACGACTGAGCTAAAACAGTAGCCGTAGTAGTACCATCACCAGCATCATCATTGGTTTTGGAAGCAACTTCCTTTACCATTTGAGCTCCGAGGTTTTCGAATTTATTGCTTAATTCAATTTCTTTGGCAACAGTAACACCGTCTTTTGTAACCTGAGGGGCACCGAATTTTTTATCGATAACAACATTACGACCTTTTGGGCCTAATGTAACTTTAACAGCATTGGCAAGCTGATCCACACCTTTTTTGAGAAGGTCGCGAGCTTCAATGTTAAATTTAATTTCTTTGGACATATAAACTTTATTTAAACGTTAATGATTAATTAATTACACCATTAAATTACAGCGAGGATATCTGACTGACGCATCATCAAATAATCTTTTCCTTCGATGCTTAACTCGGATCCGGCGTATTTTCCATAAAGAACCACATCGCCAACTTTTACTTCCATTTTCTCATCTTTCGTACCAGGACCAGCAGCCACAACAGTACCCTTTTGTGGTTTTTCCTTTGCAGTATCCGGAATTATGATGCCGCTTTTGGTTTTTTCTTCAGCTTGCATAGGTTCTACCAGCACTCTGTCGGCTAATGGTTTAATTTTTACATCTGCCATATCAATAGTTATTTTTATTGGTTAAACAATCATTTTTATTATGTGTCCTCTTTGTCATAATGTATGCCAAATCTGTTTTCAGCCATTTTTACAAGCTATAGATGGACATTTTAACAGTAATTAGCAGGAAATTCAAACAGATTTTCAGTTTTCACAAATTACATTCTATTATAATACAGTAATATAATGTTGAAAATGGTAGTTTTGCTTAGAAATAAAAAAAGTGTCAGTATTTATGACATACTGACACTTTTGTGGAGTTAACCCGAATTATATTACTTTTCCTCGGTAGTTTTCTGATCGGTACTGTTATTACTTGGCTGTGATTGTGAAGGAAATGCAGGAACTGCATTTTGATCCTGAGTATTAACATTTTCAATAGCCGACTTTCTTTCCTGTTTTGTAAGTTTTGGAATAGTGACACTGGCTGCTAAACATAAAAAAAGTAAAACACCCGCAAGTGTCCAGGTAGCTTTTTCAAGAAAATCGGCAGTACGGCGAACTCCCATCACTTGATTCGAGCCCGAAAATCCGGCAGCTAATCCACCACCTTTTGAGTTTTGTACTAATACTACCAATACTAACAAAACAGAAACCAAAAAGATTATTATTGCAAAAATGACCATAAAATATTGTTTTATAATTATTTACTTCTATTATTCAATTCCTCAATTCGACTGGCAAAGTAAGTGCTTTTTTCCGGATATTTCAAAATTAATTTTTGATAAACATCTTTTGCCTTTTCGATTAAACCTTGCTGCTCAAAGATGCTGGCTAATGTTTCGGAAACAAACTCGCCCGTATCTTGTGTACTGGGCTCCGAAATGTCGCCTCGTTCATCTTCCAGGTCTAACTTTGGCTTAATACGGGGGTTTATTTTTAAAAATTGATCTATCGCATTTTCAGAAACATCTTCTTTCTCAACTTTGGCAGTAGATATATCAAAATCGAGCAATTCAGTGTTGTTCCCTGGTTTCTGAATTATGTCTTCTTCTTTGTTCTCCAAAATCTCTATTGGTTGAGAGTCTTCTAATAAAAACGAAAATTCTTCTTCATTCCTAAGTGTTTCAGCAAGTGTTTTCTCAACGTTAATTTCCTCGGCAATAGAAGGCACTGTTTCTTGAATATTGTTTTCGGCAGCAGGTGAGGCAATATTCGGGATTTCGAAAGATTGACCCGATTGCTCAATATTGATTTCTTCTTCAACAGAATTAAAAGTTACAGGAGAAACCGGCCATTCGTGCAATACCGCTTTCAGAAGCACTTTCCTGGATTGCAAAAATAAAGCCGACTGCTGCAGTTGCTCTTCGTACTTATCCGATCCGATCTTTTGCAAACCAAATAATAATAGTAAATGAGCATTCGAGAAATACGGATAGTCCTTAATAACTTGTTGAAGCTGATCTATATCCTTCACCCCTGTGGAGGCAGGATTATTCAGCAGTTCGTGGATTCTTTCCTTTTTCACTATATAAGTATTGAGGGATTATTGCATTTAAAAACTACCAATTTACAAAAGCTTTGTTAAAAATATCTTCTACTAACTGATCGGCAATTTTATCGATCAAATCGTTTTCAACAGCATCTAAAGACGAGTTACTGTCAAAATCTTCGAAACGCGAAAAGGTGGTGTCATAGTCAAATTCGTCATCTTTCGAGTTAGTATATTTAACATGAATGGTAACGGTAAGCCTGTTTTTCGCAGCAATATTATCTCCCTGGATAGCAGCAGGCTGAACAGTATAACCGGTTATTTCCCCGTCGATTAATATATCGCCTGATTCATTAACAAGGGTTAAACTGGTTTGCGATTGAATTTTATCTTTTAATTTCTCTGTCAAATTCCTGCTTAACATAGGCTGTTGTAACTGAGCCCTGTTTTGAAAATATGGAATCGTGGCAGTTTTCACAACATTCGGGTTAATGGAGGCTCCTGTAAGCGAATATATTTTACAGGCACTGTTAAGCATCAGGCAACATAAAGCAATAAATAGTAATCGAACCATATTATTCCAAATTATATTCTTTAATTTTTCTATACAATGTCCGTTCCGAAATTCCCAACTCAGAAGCAGCAAGTTTTCGTTTTCCGCTATGCTTTTCGAGGGCTTTTTTAATCATCTCAATCTCCTTGTCCGAAAGGGAAAGCGATTCTTCTAAAACTTCCTCGGTATCTTCAATATTGTGTTCCTGTCTAACAATTTCAATTGTCTTGGAAGAATTTGCCGGAGCAACCGGATCTACGCTCTGATACAACTTTTGTATCAACTGTGCATTGTTTTGATGGACGTCGGACGTAGAAGTATCTTTGTTAAGCATTTCGAGTACCAGCTTCTTCAGGTCGTTCATGTCGTTTTTCATATCGAAAAGGACCTTGTATAATATTTCCCTTTCGGATGCAAAACTTTTATGATCGTCGTGCGCTATTACTGCAGGAAGCCTTGCTCCGGTATAATTGGGCAGGTATTTTCGGAACGTTTCCATGGTAAGATTGCGATTGTGCTCAATTACCGAAATTTGTTCCGTAATATTTTTCAGTTGCCGTATATTTCCCGGCCAATCGTAAGCTTCGAGCATACGTTGTGCTTCATCGTCGAGGGCAATTGGGGGCATCCGGTATTTATCAGCAAAATCGTTCGCGAATTTTCGGAACAACAAATGGATATCTTCGACCCTGTCGCGCAATGGCGGGATAAAAATCGGAACCGTATTGAGTCTGTAATACAAATCCTCGCGGAACTTGCCATTCTGGATCGCCTTCATTACATCAACATTGGTAGCGGCAATTACCCTTACATTGGTTTTCATTACCTTAGACGAACCAACTTTAATAAATTCGCCGGTTTCGAGTACGCGCAACAAACGAACCTGAGTAGACAAAGGCAAATCAGCAACTTCATCCAGAAATATCGTGCCGCCATTCGCTACTTCAAAATATCCTTTTCGATGATCTGTAGCCCCTGTGAATGAACCTTTTTCGTGTCCAAAAAGTTCCGAGTCAATTGTACCTTCAGGAATAGCACCACAGTTAACAGCTATATAAGCTCCGTGTTTACGGGTGCTATGCTGATGTATAATTTGTGGAAAAACCTCCTTACCAACCCCGCTCTCGCCGGTAATAAGTACAGATAAATCAGTAGGGGCAACCTGCATGGCAATATCGATAGCACGGTTTAAACCTACCCCATTACCAATTATCCCAAACCGTTGCTTTATTTTCTGGACCTCCATAACTGACAGAATTTTCAAAACCTGACAAAATTACAATTTTTTAAGTATAAATTGAATTCTTTCTTAATTCACCAAAACAAATCCAACTCCATGATGTTAATTTCATACGAAATGTTGAGCTTCTAATCATTGGTAATAAAAAAAGAAATTGGTAATTTGCAAAAAAAAACTTTGGCAAACTCGGGAATAGTAATTCAGGATTTGAAGGAATCTAACGAATTCCTGAATATATTATTTAACCAAATTACATCGGCCATTTTTATGGTCGATAAAGATGTCCGTATTCAAAGCTTTAACGATTCTTTTAAAACTCTTTTTGATGCAACCGACGAAATTACATTGGGAAAAATTTGTGGAAACGCCCTGGGATGCATTAATGTAGCTGAAAGTAACGCTGACTGTGGAACAACAAAAAATTGTGAAGAATGCCAGTTGCGGCTTTCCATGCTAACCTCATTTCTTAAAAAAATACCAACAGACAAGTCTCTTCTTACCAGAGAATTTATTATAAATGAGATAAGGATATTGAAATACCTCCAGTTCTCGACCCGCTATATACACTTTAATAATCAGGAAATGGTTATTATAATTGTAGACGATGTTACTGACAATGAGATATTTAAAATTGAACTGGAGAATAAAAACAAAAAACTGCTTGAACTAAACCAACAGAAAAACGAATTATTAGGTGTTGCAGCGCACGATATAAGAAATCCATTGGGCGTAATCAGTTCCTTTTCCGAAATAATGGTTGAAGCGGTGGACGAACTTCAACCTGACAATTTAAAAGAGATGCTTGGTATCATTTATAAAACCAGCCGGTTTGCGCTTCATTTACTGGACGATATTTTAGACTATTCCAAAATTGAATCGGGGATTCTTGAATTAAAGATTGAAAAAACTGATTATGTAGCTCTTGTACAGGAAAATGTAAGCCGAAACGAGTTCTTGTCTATTCAAAAAAGTATTCCTATCGAATTCACTTACTCATCTGCAAATATCATTGCAGAAATTGATCCTAAAAAAATTGACCAGGTTTTAAATAATTTAATTGGTAATGCCATTAAATTTTCATTTCCCGGAAATAGTATTAAGGTAAATATTATAGAAGAAAAAGATTATATCATTACCTCCATTGAAGACCAAGGACAAGGCATTCCCGAAAAAGATATTCCCCATTTGTTCGAACCGTTTCGTCAAACAAGCATTAAATCGACCAACCATGAGAAAGGATCGGGGCTGGGATTAGCAATTGTCAAGAAAATTATTGATGGCCATAATGGCCGATTGGTAGTTTCGAGTAAACAAGGTGAGGGATCGATATTCAGTTTTTACTTGCCTAAACATTAAATCCCGCCATCTTAAATCCATTTTTAGTTATTTTTGCCTAAAAAGTTACCATGTTAAAGTTTATTGGAATAATTCCTGCACGTTATGCTTCGACACGCTTCCCCGGGAAACCTCTGGCCATAGTAAAAGGACTACCCATGGTTCAGCGGGTTTATCAGCAGGCAAGCATTGCTTTTGAACATGTTTATGTGGCTACTGACGACGAACGTATCTCCTCCGCTGTTAACGGTTTTGGCGGTAAGGTAATAATGACATCTCCTAATCATCCTTCCGGGACCGATCGTATTTGTGAGGCGCTTCAAAAAATTGAGCAACTTGAAAAAACCAATTTTGATGTGGTTTTTAATATTCAAGGCGATGAACCTTTTATACAAGCTGAAGCGCTCAACCAATTAAGGGCTTGTTTTAACGATCCTTCAACGGATATTGCTACATTGGGTAAACTTATGCTTAATGCGGAAGATATCCTAAACCCAAACCATGTGAAACTGGTGCGCGATTTTCGGGGGAAGGCATTGTACTTTAGTCGTTCACCCATTCCCTATATTCGAAATTACCCCCAAAATCAATGGCACGAAAAATATTCCTTTATAAAACATCTTGGAATATATGCCTACCGGGCAGAAGCCCTTCGTAAAATTACGCAACTTGAACCATCGCCCTTAGAACTAGCTGAAAGTCTGGAACAAAACCGATGGCTCGAAAACGGGTTTACAATTATGGTTGAAACTACTGATTACGAAAGTATTTCGATTGATACACCGGAAGACCTTGAACGGGCGAATAGAATTTAGAAGTAAGTCGTAAGTATATAGTCGAAAGATTTTTATTCAATAGTGCGCGATAAAAATTGGCCTGGATTTAAAATCCAGGTTCTACAAAAAAAACAATTCGAAATTATCTTACGGTACTTTCACTTTTATGCTTTTTGCAATATTCAATGCTGTTGTAATGGTGGTTAAATCAGTAAAAAGCTCCCCGGTTTTTCCGGAATAATGACTATGCCCAATTGGTTTTAGCTCAAATTCCATTGCCCCCTTCGAAAAATCAACTTCTGCAGCATACACCAACGCAGGTTGGCAGGAGGTTTTGTATTCATCGTCATCGGGATATTTACTATTTGTCCAATATTCGTTCCAATCCCAGGTTTGATTGATTTCAAAAAAGATCTTAATAGTATTAATCTCAGGCTCATCCAACCGGGTGTTGAGAACAAAATTACTCCCGGGTGTAGCCCCTGAATACGCATCGGGCAAAGGATTATTCTGCGATGGAATATACAATCCATCTTCAACTGGTACGTTCCGTTTGTGTGCCCAGTAAGGTAATGCCGCGGGACGACGAATGGGTCCTGCCAACCAGCGTCCGGTACTTTTATTTCCATACTCAAATACCCCTTTCGCAATAGAATTTGAAACATAAAAGGTTTGCAAATATTTCCCGCTTAAGTCTTCGCTCCAAATAGCCATTACCGGATGATTAAAACTTTTCCCTTTTTCAAATATTACCTGAAAAGCAGGCCCTTTACCTGAATTATTCGATTCCATGGCAGTAACAAGCGTACTTTCGATTGGAGATTTTCGAATACCCTGACAGGAAATTAATACACTAATGATTATGAATGAGATTATAAAACGTATCATAGCACGATAAATTAAAATTCTACAATTATACCCACGGTTGGTAATACGGTGCCCGAACCCTCGCTTCTGATTGTTTCGAGCTGATACCTCGCCGGATCGCCCGTTGGGGGAAGAAATACGCCGTTGCTATCCTCAACAGGACTCACTCTATCTGGTTCATCCGATTTAAATCCATATAAATTCTGAATATCCAGATAAAACCGAAGCGACCATTTATTGAAGAAATACTGCTTATCTACCCGAATATCGAGCTGGTGAAAAGACCCTAACCTCAACTGGTTATAGCGGCCGTAATCCAGGTAAGCGCGGCCTTGAGAATTCCAGGCGTTTACCAGGCTAGAGCGGTCTAAATCGTATGGCGTGTAAGGAGATCCTCCAACATACCTCCATTTAAAGCCCAAGTCCCAATTCCGCTTAAATTCACGTGTTGCGGTTACATTCAGAATATGCTTATTATCCCAGGCAGTTGGGATATACGAACTTTTAATATCCTGAAACTCGCTCCGAACTAGTGTGTATGATACGATCATATTAATTCCGGCAAGGTTTTTATTTTGATAAAGAAGCTCCATTCCATAAGCCCTTCCTTTTGCTGTTGAAACAATTTCTTCATCGCCAAAAGTGCCAAAGTCAGCACCTTTACTTGCCAGGGCAACTGAATCGGACACCGAAAAAGGATATTGGTTATACCACTTATAAAACCCTTCGAGCGATAATTTAGAGGAATTATCGGGAAGAAAATCAAAACCAGCAACCAAATGATCCGCTTGAATATACTTTACCTTATTTTGCTTATTTACCAGAATCCCCAATTCGTCTCTATAACCCAAAGAGGTATAGGGCGGAGTTTGGTAGTAGCGACCTGCATTTGTGTTTAACGACCATTTACTGCTTAACGAATACGAGGCAGAAAATCGTGGCGATATTTGATCCAGCAAATTACGCATCTCTGGGGAATAATTGTTCGCATCGGCACGTACCCCTAAAGAAAGAGTAAGTTTTTCATTTAGAACATCCTTGCTTACCTGGCTAAACAGTCCCCACCGAAACATGTCGAAATTTGTTTCATACTCAAATGGAAAGCCGGTAAATAAAACCCGGTAGGTTGAATTGTAGTAACGAGCGTATTCAAAACTTGCCCCGGTATTAATTTTGAAGCCATTTTCGGTACGTGTGTTGTGTTCGTAACGGAATTTATTTTCCGCTTCAAACGAATTATAATCTAAAACTTTTAGTGAATCAACTTCTATGTTATTCCGATATTTATATGCACGATTATTCAACATGTTACGACTAACAATCCAGCTATCGGATCCGTTTTCGCGAAAATGCTTGTATACAAATCCAAGCGTATAATTCCACTGCTCGTTTACCGGAAGATAGTTCAGAATATAGCGCTGATCGGCAGTTTCGTTGGCACTTGTATTTAGAGTAGATTGATCGATGGCTCCCAAGCCGATAATTGTTATTTCATTTTTCTCGTTCAGCCGTGTACGCGACTTAAACTGAAAATCGTTATAGGTAGGAAGGAAAGGCAATCCTAATCCCTTAAAAAGGAATTGAAGGTAAGAACGACGTACAGAAAAGATGAAGGTGGATTTCTCTGACAATGGTCCATCGAGGGTAAGCGCCATATCGGATGCTCCAACGGAGGCGCGGAATTTCAATTTATCTTTATTCCCGTCCAATTGAGTAAATTCCAGCACCGAACTCAATGCATTGCCACGGTTGGCAGGAAATGCACCGGAATAAAAATTTACTTCACGTATAAAATCAACATTTATAATACCTACCGGTCCACCCGAAGCCCCCTGGGTGGCAAAGTGATTCAGGTTAGGAATTTCAATCCCATCGAGATAAAACCTATTTTCACTTGTTCCCCCTCCGCGCACAATCACATCGTTTCGGTAAGCCGGTGTTGATGACACTCCGGGGAAAGACTGTATTACCCTCGAAATATCACGGTTTGAACCCGGGCTGCGTTCAATTTCGGCAATACTTATCCGACGCAACGATAGCGGGCTTTCTTCTTTTTTTCGGAACGATGAAGCTTCCACTATAACCTCGGCGAGTTGCACCTGAGTTTCTTCCATGGCTACATCGATGTAAGCCTTTTTTGCATTGGTAACCAAAATAGCTTGAGAAACAAAATTCTTAAAGCCTATTGAGGTTACTTTAATTTCCAAATAACCAGGCTTTAAGCCTGTAAAAATGAAGTTTCCATCGAGATCGCTTAAAGATCCAATAGTAGTTCCGTTTATTACAATACTGGCAAAAGGGATTGGTTCATTGTTTTTTGAATCAAACACCCTCCCCTCAAGTGTTCCCTTCTCCCCTTGCTGCGAAAATGCACTGCTAAATGAGGATATTATTAATAGGAGGATTATATTTTTGTTCATGGTATTACTTATTATAGTTAAACATTATAATAAATCTAACAATAAAAAAAGCGAATAGTTCAATATAAAAAGTCTTAAATTATACTAATTACTCTATAAAAGACTTAAAATACTTATTCTCAGAATCAAAGTTGAGATGAGGGTATTGGTCAGTAAGATGTTGAATTTTATTTAATTGCTGAATGGAAAACGTTCGATATGCTTCACTTTGTGGATTATATGGCTTATGATCACAGGCCATTTGTATCTTTTCTACTTCGCTCATTATTTGCAATGTTGCTTCCGAAATAAAACAATTGCGAAACCTTTTCCAGATAAAATCAATTGCAGTGGAACTTGGATGCAACATATCTTCGTTATAAAATCTGTAATCGCGCAGCTCATCCAGCATAAGTTCGTAGGCAGGAAAGTAAAACAAGTAATTATAGATGTGGCATAATTCATCGATCGCTAATAACAAGATTGATTTGCTGAGCTGGTTTTCGTGCGCTCCGTCTTTCCAGTGGCGAATCGGACTAACAGTAAAAACAATTTGTAAGTTAGGATTAAGTACTCGTAGCGAGGTCATCATTTCAGTGAAATTCTCCACAATATCTGTTACAGTAAGTCGTTCCCTTTCAAATTCTTTTTCCGGAAGCTTATGGCAATTGGAGACAAGCTGTTTTGTTATTTTAAGTTTATAATAGTAAGCGGTACCAAAGGTAATAAACAAAAATGAGGCTTTTTTGATTGCATCATTGGCATTAATCAATGCATCGTTTATTCCATTGAGGCAAACATCAGCATTAGGATCCGAAAAGCGGGAATGATGGTCGAAACTAAAATATAATCCATTGGAATACTGCAAACTATCGGAAGAATATGGGTTTCCGGCTATTATCCGCTCCAGGCTTAATTTTACCGAGAGAGGATTATAAATGATCCCGAACGGGTTCTGGATTGCCGGAAATTTAAAACCAAGAAGCTTATTACCAATATTCTCGGTAAAACAAGAACCTAAAAAAATAGAACCAGTAGAATAGGAAAGTTTCCTATTGGAAGTTGGAATAGAAATAGTGGTTCGAAAAAGTTCAACTGACATGTGTTTTCAAATTGTGTTTAGGCATAGTGCTTAACCAATTCGAAATATAACTGAAAACTTCTTCTTTGCAAAGCTCATTGTGCAATTCGTGGAAACAGTCGTCCCAGAGTTTTAAGTGCGTGTTCTCGCTTGTTTCGAACGCAAATTGCTGAGAACCTTTCCATGAGGTAATTTTATCGGCAGTGCCATGCATTAAAAGCAACGGCACATTTACTTTGTGTTTATTTTTGAGGATTATGGCCGCCCATTCCTGCATCTGCAGAAAAGTATTTGCCGAGATTTGATTATGAACCAGGGGGTCGTTCCTATAAGCTTCACAAACAGCTTTATCCCGACTGAGATATTTTACATTCAGCCCATTTGCTACTCTGAAGGTGGGTAGTATTTTTACCATCATTTTTGATACAAGTTGTATCGGGTATGGAGGCGGACTAGCCAGTTTCAACCAGGGGGATGTAATAATTAACCGATGTATGGCAGGTTTTCGGGATATTTCATATCCTAATGCGAGATTTCCTCCCATCGAATGCCCGTAAAGAACTTTTGGAATATTGCCGAACAGTTCAAACGCAAACGTGAAAATGGTATCGATATCGTTCAGGTGCGAAAGATAATTCCCATTCCCCCTTCTGCCTTCCGAACGGCCATGCCCCCGGAGGTCGAAGCCCAAAACAGCCCATCCATCATTTGTAAGCCGCTTTGCCCAGGGATTGTAACGGTTAATATGCTCTCCTAACCCATGAACCAGTATTACAACCCCAACCGGAGCATCAACAGGTTTCCAGCACTTAACATAGAGTTTTAACCGGTCAAAACTTTTCAGGTCAAATTCTTCAGAATACATTATTTGAATATTTCGCTAATTCCTTATTTACAATAGAGTATTTTTAGTCATACATATAATATGACCTTCTTAAAATAAATTTAGGAAAAATAATTTAGATATTATCTATGCTTGAATCTTTTCAACAAATTTATCAAACAAAAAACTCAAATTGAATAAAGTTAACAGGAGATTTGTCTAAATCAAGGTCTCGAAAAATGTCAGTTTATAAATTATTGCAAGCTAACCATTCGATTTGAAAAATTTTCATTATTCCCGGGAGGAACTGTTCCGAACATTTCGGATTAATCCTTCATATCCAGGTCGGCTTATTGGAGATTGAGAAAACAATGTTGTAAAATCATTCTCCGTAAGATTTTCCCAACGTTCATCGGTTAATTCAACCAGGGAATCAGAGGGGGTAAACTGCGATTCAGAATGAGGCTGGCATTTTCGGTTCCAGGGACAAACATCCTGACATATATCGCAACCAAAAATCCAATTGTTGGTTTTTCCGGTAAATTCCTCCGGTATGACTTCTTTATTTTCGATAGTCAGATACGATATACACCGCCTGCTATCAATTACTTTTGGGGAAACAATTGCTCCCGTTGGACATTGCTCGATGCAGATAGTACACGATCCGCAATAATCATGCATCGTTGGCCGATCGTACTCCAATTCCAGGTCGATGATGAGTTCGCCGATAAAAACAAACGACCCGTCATTACGCGTAAGCAAATTTGAGTTTTTCCCAATCCAGCCCAGTCCGGCCTTTACAGCCCAAGCCCGCTCCAAAACCGGAGCCGAATCGGTAAAACAACGCCCGGTTATTGGAGTGATTTCTGAATGGATAAAATTAAAAAGTGTAAAGAGCTTCTCTTTTAAAACCTGATGATAGTCCTTACCATAGGCATATTTGGCGACTTTATACGAACTATTGAATTTTACTTTTTCGGGGAAATAATTATGCAGCACCACAATAACCGATTTGGCATTTTCGACCAATTGCTGCGGATCGGTTCGCTTTTCAAGGTTCCGTTCCATGTATTTCATATCGGCATGAAAACCCTTATCAAGCCATTGCAATAAATGCGGAGTTTCCTGAAAAAGAGGTTCAGCCCGTGCTATGCCGCAATTACTAAAACCAAGCCGAAGGGCTTCGGCTTTAATGGCTTCACTCCTGGCCTTCCGCTCGACCATTGTATTTTTGGTGATTTAATTAACTTGTAATTACAATTATGGGGCTGTTCCGAAAAGTCTTTTACCCCCTAATCCCCCAAATGGGGGACTTAAAAATTCAATGATTTTCAGATGGTTCCCTGGAGGGGTTAGGGAACAGATGAAAATCATTGAATTTTTGACTTTTAGGAGTGGACACATTTATTATGATATAAAGTGGTATTATAGCAAACCAAGCTCCAGCATTGCCGCTTCGGTCATCATGTTTTTATCCCAGGGCGGATCAAAAACCAGATTGATAGCAACACCTTTAACATCCGGAATTTCTTCGATCCTTTCTTTAATTTCGAGAAGCAGGTCGTCGGCAACCGGACAATTAGGTGCAGTAAGCGTCATAGTAACCTCCACCTGATTATTATTATCCACATCAATTTTATAAATTAAACCCAAATCGTAAACATTTACCGGAATTTCCGGATCGTAGGTGTTTTTGAGAACATTCACCACCTCGGTTTCGAGTTGTAATAAGTTATCGGCCATTTGCTTTATTTCTTTCTATTGTTTACTGTTTATTTTCGTGTGATAAGCCAATGCATAATATTTCATTTGCTTTATCATGGAGAGTAACCCGTTGCTCCTTGTAGGAGAGAGATTTTGACGCAGGCCGATCACCTCAATAAAATAAAGATCGGCATTCATCAATTCGCTTGGTTTCCGGTTCGACATCACCCGTATTAACAACGCAATGATACCTTTTGTTATAATGGCATCGCTATCGGCTTTAAATACAAGGTTTTCGCCCTCCATTTCGGCCATAAGCCAAACTTTCGACTGGCAACCGTTTATCAAATTGTCGTTTGTTTTATATTTTGCATCAATTACCGGAAGATCTTTACTTAATTCGATAAGGTAGTTATACCGGTCCATCCAATCGGTAAACATTTCGAATTCCTCAATAATTTCGTCTTGCACCTCTGTAAGCGTAGAAGCCATAATATTTTTTTCGGTAAAATTAATAAATCCTGACCATGTTTGATGGTGTTTGGGTAGTTCAAAATTAATTAAGATTAAAAAAGAATTATTTCCACTACAAGTATTCGGCGGGAACTTCTTATTTTTGGGATGATTTGATAATACCTAAACCATTGAATAAACGAAAAATTGTAAACGACCCTGTTTATGGGTTTATAAATATCCCTTTCCCTATTCTGTTTGATTTGATTGAACACCCCTATTTTCAAAGGCTGCGTAGGATTCAACAATTAGGGTTGACCAACATGGTTTATCCGGGAGCCAACCATACACGCTTTCAGCATGCGCTTGGGGCAATGCACCTGATGGAAGAGGCAATTTCGGTACTGCGATCTAAAGGCCAGGAAATTACAGAAGAAGAAGCGGAAGCTGTTATGGTAGCCATATTATTGCACGATATTGGCCATGGTCCATTCTCGCATGCACTGGAATCGACCATTATCGAGAACACCTCCCACGAAGTATTATCGCTCCTTTTTATGCAGGAGCTGAACGATATCTTTGACGGCAAACTTCAACTGGCAATTGATATTTTTCAGAATAGATACCCTAAAAAATTTCTTTACCAGCTAGTGTCAAGTCAATTGGACATGGACCGGTTGGATTATTTGCGCCGTGACAGCTTTTTTACCGGAGTAATTGAAGGAACTATCGGTTCCGACCGCATTATAAAAATGCTCGATGTTGCCAACGACGAACTGGTGGTTGAAGAAAAAGGAATTTATTCGATCGAGAAATTTTTAATTGCCCGACGGGTGATGTACTGGCAGGTTTACTTTCACAAAACCGTTATTTCGGCCGAAAATCTGTTGTTGAATATGCTCTACCGGGTAAAATACCTTGCGAAACAAGGTGAGGAAATATTTGCTACACCCTGTTTTAAGTTCTTTATCTCGAACCCCTTGCCCAATATCGACCCTGAAACTATTTCGCCCGAAACGCGAAAAATCCTTTTGGACAATTACTCGAAACTCGAGGATAATGACCTGTTTTCGTCTGCAAAAGTATGGGCCGAAAGTCACGACAAGGTGCTTGCATTGCTAAGCTCAAACCTTATGAACCGGCGGCTTTACCGGACTGAATTACAATACCAGCCATTTGAAGAGTCATATATTAAGGAGGTGACCGAAAGCATTATTGCAGCAACATCTATTAACCGCGACGATATTGGATTATTTGCTTTTACCGGTCACATCAGCAACCATGCCTATAGCATTAACGACGACAAAATAAAAATTCTGAAAAAGAACCGGGAAACCATTGATATTGCCGAAGCTTCGGATATGCTGAACCTGACAGTTTTGTCAAAACAAGTGGTTAAGCATTATTTCTGTTATTTGAAATAAAAAAGCCCGGTTAGATTCCGGACCTTTTTATCATATTTTACAATTTTTGAGTTATACATTTTATCTTTTTCCCAAAAGATGATTGATAACAAGAGCAAGTCCACCAAAGAGGAAGACCATTGAAAAGAACGCCACTTCTTCATCTAAATTGGTTGTTACAGTTAAGATATTGGCAATTAATACCCCAGCACCTATTCCTATAAAGAATAGACCAAATTTTAAACTGGAGAATGCAAAAAAGTCGGTTTTTGTTTCAGGCGGATTAGTACCTTTTTCAATAAGAAGAAGTCTTTCTTTTCTGCGCACAAATAATTGGATAACTCCATAAATAGCAGTGAAAACGATCGCCGCCGTAAATATGTCTGATATTGAATTCATATTGTTTAGTTTTAAAAATGAATAAATAATGTCTTCAAAATCTTTGACGCCATGCAATAAAAAACGGTTACAAAAAAATATCTTAATTTTACTTGTAACGAACTTGTCTTATTAAGCGTCTAAACTTATATGCAATTTCAGGACGACACATATTATATTGACAAGGTTATCCGGGGCGATGTGAACGCTTACTCCTTTCTGGTTGAAAAACATAAAAGGATGGCGTATACCTTTGCCTTAAAATTCGTAAAGATTCCGGAAGATGCGGAAGAAATTGCCCACGATGCTTTTGTAAAGGCTTTTCAGTCGATTAAAGAATTCAGGCAGCAATGCAAATTCACCACCTGGCTTTACAAAATCGTATTTAATTTATCGGTTTCGAGGCTACGGAAAAAACAGTTGGATGTTAGCTCTATTCACGATAACAAATTTAGTAGTTTTGATGTGGCCGAATCGGAAAACTTATTCAATACCCTAACCGATAAGGAACAAAGTATAATAGTAAGAAAGGCTATTGATAAATTGCCCGATGATGAGCGGGCTGTTATTACCCTTTTCTACCTGAATGAATGTTCTGTTAAAGAAATTACCGATATTACAGGATATTCGGAGGCAAATGTGAAAATAAAACTTTTCCGGGCAAGGAAAAGATTATGGGAAATGCTTCGGTTTTTATATCAGGACCAAAATGTAAAAGTATGATGAAAGATGATTTGAATATCGATAATATATCTGCAAAATGGATGGGGAAAGCAGGTCTGGATGAACCTTCGGTATTCTTTACCGATAATGTAATGCAGCATGTTTTGGAATTATCGCAAGCAAAACCTCCTATAAATAAATTTGTTTATTTGTGGTACTTACTATTTATTCCAGTCTTAATTGCAGGAGGCTGGTACCTGTCTACTATCCCCGAATTTATGCTAAAAATAAGTACCCTCTGGAAAGGTATTCAGGACTATTATTTAACCTTAAATATTGGGTTGGCAAATACGGTTCACCACATAAAAAGCATTACGATTTCCCCAATAATAGTTCTGGGGTTTCTGGCAGTGCTTTCACTATTGATCATCGAAGATATTTTCAGTAAAACAAAAACATCGTCGAACAATAGTTTTTAAGAGTCATCTATTTTTTAATCAACTCACTTACCGGATTTGGAACAATGGGTTTTTCTTCCGATAAATTTTTAGGTGAACCTTCCATTTCCATTTCTTCAATTAATAAAGCATCGGGTGAGATAACAGAAACCGGCAAACCCGATATTTCTGGTATAAAAGAACCGAATAACCCTCCGGCATTGCCTCCGACGCTCATTAACATGTTATAAGCTACCTTTCGGTTGGAGGTGCCAATACATTTCCTTAACGTAGAAAGCGAAACGGAATTAAAACCAGCTGAACGAATTAATGTCTCTTTACCATCCGAAACCGACACCTTGTATATCTCCACAGGGAAAGTGGGCGTATTATGAATCACTTGTTTTACCAATATGGCAAAATCAAGGCCTTCTTCTTTGGCTTTTTCAATAAGCTTTTGCTTTAGCTCTGCTTCGGTGTTTTGCTTTTTCCCTGAAACTTCAATCACACCGGGACCGGTTAAATAACTTACGGCACCATTAAAAAGTGCAAACCTGCGATGTCCGTTAGATTGAGGTACCATGCGGGTAGGAGTCCGGTCGCACAATAGCGATTTTAAAACGCCATTCTCCACCAGCAATACTTCCTGTGGAGGCACTACCCCATCGGCATCCACATCGTAATGACCGATTAATTTCACTCCTTCAAAGGCTTTTAACTGCGGTAAAGCTTTTACGGTAAGATCATTCGAAATTACTTTTTTATTTAACTTAGTTTCGAGCGAATTTGGGTTATTCCCCGCGAAGATTTTCATGTTCCGGTCGGCATATAAAGGCTCCCGAATAGCAATAAGCGGATCTTCCTGCGAAAATAAACTGCCTGCTATCAACTCCGAAGCAGCTTGTCCGGTAAACATTACGGGGCCGGTGTAATTCCCATTAAAAGTCTCGGCGTTTTTTAAATTTATGAGATGTTTTGCCAGCTTGTCAACCTCCTGCTTAAACCATTCGTTTGCAGGAATATCATTAGGTGTTGGGACAACTACTTCAATTTTACTGCTCAACCGTGCTCCATCGCTGGCAGTAGAAAAAGCGGCAACGCTTATAATTGCAGCATCAACAGGGCTTTTTACCTCGGTTCCTTCGCTATTTACCAGATAGGTATTAACTTTAGCAAAACGAAATGACACTCCGGAATCGTCAATATCAGGGTACTTTGAAAAATAGGCCGATATTTCCCGAACGCGGTTTTCCCATTCTTTTTTGTTATATAAATACCCGGAGCCTTCAAATTTCAATTTTGAAACCGGAGCTTTCCCAAAATCGGGAACCAGCGAATCCGTAGGAATGTTATTTCTTTTGAGGATATATATTTTGTTTTTATAAGTTTCCCCAGCTGCTTTATACACTTTGTCGGTCTGAATCCATAGAGTACGACGAATTCCATAGTAGTCATCGTCGATTGGCAAAAGAATATTTCCTCCGGTATACCGAACGCTGTTGTTTTCGTTTTCGAAATTTTCGTCGCAAATCTGGTAATTACCAACCATTACGCGAATCATTTCGCTTTTAATCTTATTTTCGTTCGACATGACGATTGCCCCCAGGGAACCCAAAACAATAGCATTCTCGCTACTCCCTAATGCATATCCAATAAAGAATGGCTTTTGATAATCCAAATACGAAAGATGGTTAATATTTCGGGAAAGCTCATCATTTAATGCTTTCCATATAACTGTGTCGGTTTTTTGGCCCTGAGCAAAGGGAATGATAGCGATAAGAATAACAAAAGTGATTGCTATTTTTTTTATAGTATATATCATAGCTTGGAATCTAAACAGCGTTAACAATGATTAATTGAATTTTTCGGAATCGGGACGGGCCAATACCGGAATTGTTTCGTTGGCATTCGGCTTCTTTTGTGTTTCTATCTTTTTTACATACAATGCCGGTGCAGTAGCAGTAACCGGAATATTCCCCGACTCGGCGCCGCAAATACCACTAAAAACTTCAGGATTATCGCCGGTAGCTTCAATCTCTGAGAACATAGCCAGTGGAGTTCCTATCAGGTTTACGCCTCTTACCAATTCATCGGGACGACCATCTACATAAATCCGGTAAACTTCGGTTGGGAAAATATTAAAAACATTTGGGGAATATACCTGAGTAATGGTAAACCCTCCCACTACATCCTGAAATAAATATCCGTAAGCCTTCCCCTCCTTTTTGCATTCGCTGATGAGTTTCTTCCGAAGCTCCTCCGGGGAGTTTGGCGAATTTGTATCGATTATAAGATTCGATTGCCGGGAAGTTGGCTGTAAACCAGTATTTGCCCGTCCATGACCATTCGATTTTGGAAAAGCTTCCAGGGGAGACCTCGACATAAGGAAATTTTTGAGAATTCCTTTTTCAACAACAACAACCCGTTGCGACTTTACTCCCTGGTCGTCGAATTTATAAGAACCAATTAATTTGGCACCATTAAGATCGCTTAGTGTAGGATCGGAATAAACACTAATAAATTTAGGCAATACCTGGCTTCCAACTTTGCCCTTAAACGTTTGGGAATCGTTATTGCTGCGTAAGCGCTGACCTTCGATCCGGTGGCCAAATATTTCGTGAAAGAAAACTGCTGAAGCCGCAGGAGATAAGATCGCCGGTCCGGTATAGGGATCTGCAAGCGGGGCGTCCTTAATCTTTCGTAATTTTATTAAAAGTACCTGAATATCGGCCAGAATGCTTTCGTGCGAAGGTAGCCCTTCTATATCCTTGGCGGTATATATCTTAAACATTGGCAATACATCTCCCTCGGCAGTTTTTATACTTCCACTAACCTGAAGGCGGCAATATGATGAGTTTTGGGCGATTTCGCTCCCTTCGTTCGAAACAAAGTATTTACGATTGCTAACAATATTTAATTCTGCCTCTGCCGAAAAAATATTGGCATCTCCCAAAAATGGCCTGGTATATTCCCTGACACGGTTTTCCCATAATTTTTTGTCAAAAGCAACAATTTTTAATGGAGGGTCTATGAAAACCGAAGGGTTCTCTTTTGAAAAATCGGGCAGATTGCTTTCAGAAGTTTTAGAATTGTTTTTTTTAGCCAGGTAAACGCTAACAGCTTCGCGAAAAGCAGCATCTGTAGATTTCCAAAGGGCTTGACGTATGGCCAGATCAACATCCTCAAAAGGCACCGGTAAACTATTGCCCAGTGCATCGCCCATGGCATTACTTTCGCCGGTAAACGTATGAGAATTATCGAATGAATAGTCGCCAATGCGAACAGTAGTAGACAACACTCTAAACCTGTTGGAATCTGAGTTAACCAAGCTCCCAAAAGAAGAAGAAACACCAGTATACTGGGTATCGAAAACCTGATAACTTAAAAAATAGGGAGGTGTAGATTCCTTTTTTAAATACTTCAATTCACGCTCCATTTCACTCTTTAGGATAGTAATTAACGGATCCTGTGCAAACGACTTCAATCCCAAACCCACTAATAAGACTAATATCAGAATGCCACCTCTCGAAATTTTGCTCTTCATGCTTCCAAAAAATTATTTGTGTAAATAATTATGACCAAAAATAGTATTAACTTTAGTATTACTAAAAACATATAACAATAAATATGCCTTTTGTTTTTGGTAGGTCTTAACCCTTTCTCATGTTTTATAGTAAAGTTTCAAAGTTTCTTATGTAATGAATGCTGCGCTTCCATTGATTTCGAATGACTTTTAAATGCCAAATAAATTCTTTTCGATTTAATGATCAAATTATTAGAAGTACTATTACATTTGTGCCCAAAAAAATCAGGCTCCGCATTTTAAAAAGTATCTAGGAAATAACGATTATTATGCCAATCCTTTTATCCCTTAAACCATCTCCATTACAATTTTGTGCTGAATACAGCAGAATCCCGGAGAGTTTAAGGATGGAAAATAGTATGCCATTTGACCTTTACTTCATTGGTAGTAATTACATTAAATTTGAACCTTTTAATTCATTTCATATTATAAAATTGTGAGCCACGAAAAGAAACACCATGGGGTAAGTCGTTTAACCCTTGCCGGATTGATTATCACGTTGGGAATTGTGTATGGTGACATCGGGACATCGCCACTCTATGTTATTCAAGCAATTGTAAGCATTTTCAGCACCATTCAGGAAGACTATATCTTAGGAGCTGTTTCGTGTATTATCTGGACACTCACCATTCAAACCACCATAAAATATGTATTAATTACCCTCCAGGCGGACAATAATGGCGAGGGAGGAATTTTCGCCCTTTTTGCTTTAATCCGGAAAAAATCGAGTTGGGCATATATTTTCGCAATTATTGGTGGAAGTACTTTACTGGCCGATGGAATTATTACCCCTGCCATTACAGTTACCTCAGCAGCCGAAGGATTGAAATTACTTAACGCCGATATCCCGATAATACCTATTGTTATAATAATAATTTGCGCATTGTTTTTAGTTCAGCAATTTGGTACTAAATCCCTGGGGAAATCATTTGGCCCTATCATGTTTTTCTGGTTTCTAATGTTGGGGATTTTGGGGGGATTTCAGATTGTCAACAACCCGGTTGTATTAAAAGCATTTAACCCCGAATATGCTATTAAACTTTTAACCGAATACCCACAGGGATTTTTGCTGCTAGGTGCAGTTTTTCTTGCTACCACCGGAGCAGAAGCCCTATACTCCGACCTGGGGCATTGCGGGGCCAAGAATATTCGCATTTCATGGATTTTTGTTAAAACAACCCTTATAGCCAATTATTTGGGACAAGCTGCCTGGGTATTAGCCAATCCTGCAGAAGCCAAAACTGGTATAAGTATTTTTTTCTCTATCATGCCACAATGGTTTATTATTCCGGGGATTATTATAGCAATTGCTGCTGCTGTGGTTGCCAGTCAGGCTTTAATCAGCGGATCCTTTACCTTAATAAGTGAAGCAATTTCGCTTAATTTTTGGCCAAAACTTAAGCTTCGCTATCCAACTGAAGTGAAAGGACAGATTTTTATCCCCAAAATAAATTGGTTTCTATGGATTGCCTGCATATTTGTTGTATTGAAATTTCAGGAATCGTCTGCCATGCAGGCTGCTTATGGGCTTTCCATATCCATCACCATGATGATGACAACTCTCCTCCTGAGTTTTTATATTTATAACAGTAGAATCCCTGTTCCCTTTTTAATTTGGTTTCTTTTGGTTTTTCTATTGATTGAAGGTGCATTCCTTTATGCCAATCTTCAGAAATTCTGGAGTGGCGGGTGGTTCACTATTGCCACTGCTAGCATATTTATATTTATTATGTATAATTGGTATAATGGCCGCAAAATCAAAAATAAGTTTATGACGTTTGTGGAAATAGATAAATATGTACCAATTATAAAAAAAATAAGTAAAGACCTAAGTATCCCTAAACGTGCAACCAATCTGGTTTATATTACCAAGGCCAATAGCTTTTACGAAATTGAATCGAAAATAATTTATTCTATCATAAACAAGCAACCGAAAAGGGCCGATATTTATTGGTTTTTGCATGTTGATATTACCGATGAGCCCGATACTTTTGAATACCGCGTAGTACATTATGAACCGGGAAGTATCATTAAAGTCGATTTTAAGTTAGGTTTTAAAGTCGAACCCCGAATAAATTTGTACTTCAAGCAGGTAATTGACGATTTGGTGGCAAACGAGGAAGTAGATATGCTTTCCAGATACGAATCGCTCCGGGAGTTCAATATATCCAGCGATTTCCAATATGTCCTGATTGACCGTATTGCAAATAATGATGCAGAATTTACTCCCCACCAACAGGTTATCCTGGATTTTTATGAAGCTATCCGCATCATGGCAATCCCCGAAGGCCGAGCCCTGGGGTTAGATACCAGTAACTGTATTCTCGAAAAAGTGCCTCTTTTAGTAGACCCTCATTATAAAAAACATATTGTACGAAAAAACTTTCAAAACACTTAACTGTTATTAGTCTCATTGTTTGCTGTGGGCTTCTCCTGAATTAGGTGTTTTAAGTTATTATTGTTTGCCTTTCAGTACCTGTTGTTCATTGTTAGTGTAATTCTAATTATTGTATCACTTTATACCATGAATAAATTGAATTTCGTAATCTTTTTTACCATTTTTCTCTTAATTTTTTTTGGGGCAAATGCCTACATTTATTTTCACGGACTGCATGCTTTACCTGCCATTCATTGGCTAAGAACAGTTTATCTTATTGCTTTTATTACCCTGTCGGTCTCATTCCCTTTAAGCAGAATGATTGAGAAAACGGCTCTGATTAATGCCCATCATATTCTTTACTGGTTAGGGGCTTTTTGGTTAGCAGCAGTTTTATATCTTCTTATAATGGTTGTATTGGTTGATCTGGTGAGAGTTGCCAATTTAGTACTGCACTTTTTACCCGACAAATCAAGCATTGCCTATCAAAACATAAAACTAACTTCATTCGTGCTGGTAGCTGCCAGTGTGCTTGGGTTTTTGATTTATGGGCATTGGATATCGCACCATCCTCATATTGTAAACAAAGAAATTACGATTCATAAACAAGCCGGTATTAGGAAAGAATTAAGTATCGCCATGGTTTCGGATATTCATCTCGGGGCACTTTTTAACAAACCTCAGGTGGATGAAATGGTTGAAAAAATTAACATTCTGAAACCCGATCTTATTTTACTTGCCGGAGATATTTTGGACGAGGTGCAAACCCCTATTTATAGAAATAACACAGGCGAAGCGCTTTCGCATCTTTCTGCTCCTCTTGGAGTTTACGGAATAACCGGTAACCACGAATATATCGGGGGTGCCAAGCGCTCTGTAAAATATCTCGAATCGTTGGGGATTAAAATGTTAATTGATTCTGCGATTCTGGTTAACAATGAATTTTACCTTGTCGGCCGTAACGATAAAGATCAAAAGAACTTTGCAGGAAAAGACCGGATGCCTCTTAATGCGCTGGTAGCTTCGATAAACAAAAACCTTCCCGTAATACTGATGGATCATCAACCCTTCCATTTAAACGATGCCGTTAATAATGGTGTTGACCTTCAGCTTTCGGGACATACCCACAACGGACAATTTTGGCCTTTCAATCTTATAGTAAAAAGAATGTTTGAGGTTAGTCATGGACATAAACAAAAAGGTACGACACATATTTATGTATCATGTGGTTATGGATATTGGGGGCCGCCAATTCGGACCGGAAGCACCCCGGAGATTGTTCACCTGAAATTGGTATTTGCACCTAAAATTTAGCGCCTCTGGAGGCAGAAGTTTTAAGGCAGGATATTTTTTGATTTTATCGAGGAATGCAGTTATTGAAAAATCACTGTGAAACGAAAACAATAAAACTCGTAAAGCAGAAATCGTAAGGCCCAATTTCCAAAAAAAAGCTGCGACTAATTTTAATTAATCGCAGCTTTCAAACGCTTTAAAATTTACCTCAATGGTATCGATTGTATGTTAATTCGATTGCCGAACTTTTCCCGACCCGGTTACATTGGCATCAATTAACGCTTTTCCTTTATAATAAACACTCCCACTACCGGTAATCTGAACATCCAGTTTTTCATTAGCCGCCACGTTGCAGTCTCCCGATCCGGTAATAGTCACTTTGGAATTATTCGTCATTAACCCGGCAGCATTAATATTCCCCGAACCGGTTACCACCAGTTTGGATTCATTGGCAACACTGTTTCCCGAATAGGAAATATTCCCCGAGCCGGAAATTACCGAAGAAATCCGCTGAACTGATAACTCAGGAACATTGATATTACCACTTCCGCTAACAACCAGTTCGAGATTACCCGTTTTTACACCCGGCTCGGCTTTAATGCTCCCCGATCCTGAAATATTAATGCTTTCGATATCTTCCATGGTTATATATACCTTAATACGGTTTATATTCCAGGAGCCTGGACGGGTCCTTATCTTTAATTCCGAACCCGATACTTCAGTTACTACTTTCTCCAAATCGTCGGCATCGCCTTCGAGAACTAATTTCTGGGGACTGCCTTGTTTCAACTCCACATTGGCCGAAATCATTAAGTCGATTTCGCTAAACTTGGTTACATTCCGGGTTTCGGAAATACTTCCTTTAGAACTTTTATTATTATCGGTTTGAACCTGACAACTTCCGTTAATGGTGAGCGACAATAGAAACATTAAGGAATATACTAAATATTTCGATTTTTGCATAGCTAAAAATTTAAATGGTTTATAGCGATATGACGTTGGTATTTTATTTTTGCTGCATCAAATTTTACTAAAAATAAATTCTTTGCCGGGATCTGCGATGAGCCCCACTTCATTCACAGATTTTGTGAGTTACGCTTGACCTGATAAAGAAGAGATAAATTTAGCAATTTTCTATTTTAAGACCATAAAGTGGTTTCATCTTTTTACCGATTCATCATAAATCGTTTTGCGATTCGCAGAATTTGCCCTACGTTTGCAAAAATTACACATCTATGGAATTTACGGCCAAAACTATAGCAGAGCTTTTAAATGGGGAAGTGGAAGGTAACCCCAATACCGCAGTAAACGATGTTTCGAAAATTGAAGAAGGGAAACCCGGTACCCTCTGTTTTTTGGCAAACCCCAAATACGAAAAATACCTCTATACTACGGAAGCTTCGGTGGTTATTATAAATAAAAGCCTTGAACTCCAGGGAGAAGTTAAAAGTACACTGATCCGCGTTGCAGACGCTTATGAATCGTTTGCCGCCTTATTAGAAATTTACGATTCCTTTAAACCTTTAAAAACCGGTATAGAGAACCCTTGTTTCGTCGCTTCTACTGCCACTTTGGGTAACGATGTTTATGTGGGGGCCTTTGCCTATATTTCGGATAAAGTTAAATTGGGCGAAAATGTAAAAATATATCCCCAGGTTTATGTAGGCGAAAATGTTACTATTGGCGACAATACAATCATCTTTCCGGGAACCAAAATTTATCACAACTGCAATATTGGGGCGAATTGTATTATTCATGCCGGAGCTGTAATTGGTGCCGATGGCTTTGGGTTTGCCCCTCAATCGGAAGACAATAATTATAAAAAAATACCCCAGATAGGAAACGTAGTTATTGAGGATAATGTCGAAATTGGTGCAAATACCTGTATCGACCGGTCGACGATGGGATCTACAATCATCCGTAAAGGGGTGAAACTCGATAACCTCATTCAAATCGGGCACAATGTTGAAGTGGGTGAAAATACAGTTATTGCAGGACTAAGTGGCATTGCAGGGTCAAGCAAAATTGGCCGCGACTGTATGATCGGCGGACATGTAGCTATTGCAGGACATCTTACCATTGCGAATGGTATCAAATTAGGTGGAAAATCGGGGGTTAATTCATCCCTCAAAAAGGAAAACGAGGTAATGATTGGTGCTCCGGTTCAAAACTATGCCGATTTTATGAAATGTTATGTTGTTTTCCGTAAGTTGCCCGAACTCAAATCGAAACTGGATAAGCTCGAAAAAGATGTAGCTTCCATACATCCATAACAATTCGCGCTGTATTATTTGTTCTAATTCTTTTAACAGGGAAATAATTGTTCCTCAATATCTCAGTTATTTTTTATAACTTGCGCCGAATTTTTTTATCATCAAACTGATTATATGATTGTTAAACAGCGCACTATAGAGCGTCCTGTTACTGTTAAAGGAAAGGGACTTCATACCGGGCTCGAAACTGAGATTACGTTTTGTCCGGCACCCGAAAATTTTGGTTATAAATTCAAACGGATAGATCTCCCGGGCCAGCCAATTATTTCGGCAATTGCCGAAAATGTTGTTGATACATCCCGTGGAACAACAATTGAGGAAAAAGGAGTTCGTATCAGCACCATTGAGCATGTTATGGCGGCTTTGGTGGGATCGGGAATCGACAATGTCCTTCTTGAAATTACCGGCCCTGAATCTCCAATAGTTGACGGTAGCGCCGTAGAATTCATGAACGCCCTTAAAACAGCCGGAATTGTTGAACAGGATGCCGAAAGAAAATATTATGAAGTAAAAGAAAAAATAACGTACAGCGACCCTGCCAAAGGTATTGAGATATCTATTTACCCCGACGACCACCTGAGTTTACAGGTAATGGTAGATTATAACTCAAAAGTGTTGGGCAACCAATTTGCTGTACTCAATTCGATGGCCGATTTCGACAAAGAAATCTCCATGTGCCGCACCTTTGTTTTCTTGCACGAGTTGGAATATTTGCTTCAGCACAATTTAATTAAAGGAGGCGATTTAAATAATGCCCTCGTGATTATTGACCGACCGGTAACCCAAGAAGAACTCGACCGTTTGGCCGACCTTTTCCATAAACCTAAAGTTCAGGTAAAAGTCGGTGGTGTTCTCAATAACTTAGAGCCTCATTTTACAAACGAACCTGCCCGCCACAAACTGCTCGATGTAATTGGCGACTTAGCATTGATTGGCACTCCAATTAAAGGACGCATAATTGCCCATCGCCCGGGACATGCTGCCAATAACGAAATGGCACGCTTGATGCGGAAAAAAATTAAAAAAGACCTGAGCAAACCTGTTCCTCCTCCATACGATCCAAATGTTCCACCATTATTGGATGTAGTGGAAATTCAAAGACGCTTACCGCACCGGTCGCCATTTTTATTGGTCGATAAGATTACTTACCTCGATGAATGGGTAGTGAGCGGAGTGAAAGGGGTTACAATGAATGAATCGTTCTTTGCAGGACATTTCCCCGACGAACCTATTATGCCGGGGGTACTCCAGGTAGAGTGTATGGCTCAGGTGGGAGCTATTCTGCTATTAGCAACTATTCCCGATCCCCAAAATTACCTCGTCTATTTCCTGAAAATTGAAAGTGTAAAGTTTAAACAAAAGGTTGTTCCCGGTGACTTATTAAATGTCCGAATGATATTGAATGAGCCTATTAAAAGAGGAATTGCATTATGCTGCGGACAAGGGTTTGTGGGAGATAAACTGGTTATTGAAGCGGAGTTTATGGCTCAACTTTCTCGTAAACCTAACTTATAGATTATCATTCGTAACTATTAAAATTATAATATGATTCAACCACTTGCATCCATCCATCCCGATGCTAAAATAGGCCAGAATGTAAGCATTGGCCCTTTTACTACCATCTACGGGGATGTTGAAATTGGAGATGGTACATGGATTGGACCGAACGTGACCATCATGGATGGTGCCCGGATAGGTAAGAATTGCCGGATTTTCCCGGGAGCTGTAATTTCGGCCATTCCGCAGGATCTTAAATTTAAAGGGGAAACCACCACTGCCGAAATTGGCGATAATACTACCATCCGCGAGTGTGCTACCGTTAACCGGGGTACTGCTGCCAAAGGAAAATCGACCGTAGGCACAAACTGCTTACTTATGGCATATACCCACATTGCACACGATTGTGTTGTGGGGAATTCAGTAATCATTGGCAATGGCACCCAATTAGCCGGTGAAGTTGAAATTGACGACCATGCGATTTTAAGCGCTCATGTGCTTATACATCAATTTACACGTATTGGCCAGCATGTAATTATTTCGGGAGGGTCGCATGTGTTGAAAGATGTTCCTCCGTTTGTTAAGGCCGCCCGCGAACCTCTTTGTTATATGGGTTTAAATGTGGTTGGACTTCGCCGTAGGGCTTTTTCACCTGAAAAAATTGAAGAAATTCATACCATGTTCCGGTATTTATACCAAAGCGGACTGAATAATAAAGATGCCGTTGCCCGTATTGAAAGCACGATGCCGCAAACACCTGAAAGGGATCTGATTGTCGACTTTGTTAAAAACTCAAAACGCGGAGTAATAAAAGGCCCTTTATCGGAAGTGGAAGAAGAATAAATTTTACCTGACTTCATAATAATTAGACCGTTTCTTTACAGAACGGTCTTTTTTGTTTTAGGCAGAAATCACCCCGTGTTGCAGAAAAAATCCCGGACGTTGCAGATATTTTTTTTTTTACCGCTCAGCAAGCGCAATATTTGAGAATAAAATTTTACAACCATGAAAAATTATTCCCTCATTCTAAAAATTGCCGGAGTATTAAACCTGCTTTTTCTGCTTTTTCACCTGCCCTTCTATTGGATGTTCAACTGGAGCGAAACCTTATCGTGCTTAAATGATGACAACCGGAATATTCTCCTGACATTTAATGTCATCGGCAATTTACTGTTACTCTATTTCACCATTAATCTCCTATTTTTTACCAAACAGCTTGTTGCTAATTCTATAGGTAAATTATTTCTGCTTTTGGTAGCCTCGTTTTATGGCATACGCATCTTTGCTGAATTTTATTTTTGGTCGTTCGACGGAACTAAATCGGTTGTTTTAATAGGTTTATGCGCAATACCGATGGTATGCTGCCTTATCCCGGTAATTATGGGGGATCGCAAAAAATGAAGAAGAAAGTTACAAACAATGCAATCCCATCAAGTTCGATAATTGGAGAGTCTTTGGGGAAAATTGATTATTCGGATGCATACAAAATCGAAATTGATAACCAGAATAAGTTTTCCATTGACAGTATTGCTTCGCTATTGCCATCCTCCTCGCCAAAATGGGCTGATTTACTCATGAAACTCCGAAATTTTTTAGTGCAGTTTGTTGGACTCCGGGTTGAAAACTCCCCCCAAACCATCGCACCTAAAAACTGGAATTATAAGCCGGGAGATAGTGTTGGCTTTTTTAAGGTATTTAAAAGAAACACGCATGAGATTGTCTTTGCCGAAAACGATAAACACCTGAATTTTCAAACCGCATTGTTATTGGAGCCAATTCCCGGTTCACAAAAGCAATATCTGTATTCCATTACACTCGTTCATTATAATAATATGTTGGGGAGATTATACTTCTTTCCGGTAAAACCATTTCATAAGCTGATTATTAAAGCGCTATTAAGGCGAATGGCAAGAGATATAAACTCATAAAATTCGATTCAATGTCGTTTTTAGTTAAAAGGTAGGCTTCGACTCAGCTCAGCCTGACAAACTGGTATTAGTGTCACACTGAGCGGAGTCAAAGTGTGGATTAATTATTCAATTCCTAAACGTAACGACATTGAATTAAGATTTAGAAATTCATTAATAAACCTTCCTATGGAGTCTCCACACAAAATAAAAAAACTGGCAATCGTAATTAATGCCAAAGGCATTTTAAATGTATTGTTGGGAATTGTCCACATTGTTGTGGCATTCGCTTTCGAATATAATCGTATAAAAACTAATATGCCGGAAGAGCTGAGCACGGAATACTTTGGTTATTTTCTGGCACTTGGTGTATTTCTGCTATTTATTGGCTGCACCGATATTCTTTGTAGTAAAGGGTTAAAACAAAAACTTCCTTTTGCCTGGAACATCGCTTTTTGCTGTTCAGTTTTTACCACTTTTCTTGGCAGTGTTGGCTTATTAATCTTTCATTGGAAACCAAGCCCTCCTTACCTGATTTTCCTAACCGGGATAATTGGAATTGTATTTCTGGCTACAAATAGAAAAGAGTTTCAAAAAGTTTCAACTGATAAATAGCTATTCCCATTTTAAAGTAAAAAGCTATTTTTACTGTCAGCTTTTTTTTAATCAAAGGCACAAACCATGCACCGGATATTAAAAACAATTCTCCACCTCTTCTTTTGGCTAACTTATGGATTATTCGCCGGACTTATCAGTTTCCGGTTAAGCGAAGGATTTGGCTACATGCTGCAACATTGGTTGTTTTTCGGTATTAATGCCGGTTGGGCAGCCATAGCATTCTACCTGAACTATTTTTTGCTGGTAAACTATATCCAACAAAAAAAATACCTGTTATACTTCATTACGGCCCTGGCCCTTTCGGTAGCGATTACCGTGCTTTTTTATCTGGTATATAATTTTCTGGTCTTCCCAACCGGCGTATCTATTCCCTTTATGGAGATTGTTCCATCTATGGTAGGAACGTTTATTATTTCGTGCTGTGGAAGCCTGCTGCGCGGATTTATTGCCTGGTTCGACGATTCGGGGCGAAAAGCTGAATTGGAAAAGCAAAACCTGAGAACAGAATTGGAATTGCTGCGCGCCCAACTAAATCACCATTTTTTGTTTAACACTTTAAATAACATAGACACGCTTATATTTAAAGATGCTCAGCGGGCATCGGATGCCCTCATAGCGCTTTCGTCCATTTTACGGTATATGCTCTACGATACTAAAACCGAAACCGTTCCCCTTAAAAACGAAATTGAACATATCCGCAATATTATTCATCTGGAACAATTGCGTATACCCGTTGAAGGATATACGGAGGTTTCTGTTGCCGGCGACTCCAATGTCCTGATGGTTCCTCCGTTGCTTTTTGTCCCTTTTGTTGAGAATGCCTATAAGTATGCTGTCTTTAAGGGGAAACTTCCGGCAATTCGCATCCAATTCGGGTGCGACGCACATAAATTGGTATTTTCGTGCATCAATACATTCAACCCCGATTCCCAATTAACCACCGCCACCGGAAACATGGGGATAGAAAACATCCAACGCAGGCTCCGGTTGATTTATAACCAGAATTATAAATTGGAAATTAACAAGAATGAGGATACTTTTACGGTTCTGTTAGAAATCCCCTGTTAAATGGTTCCACTAAGTTGTATTGCAATTGACGATGAACCGCTGGCACTCGAAAAAATATGCGGGTTTATTGGCCGCATGGAATCGTTAAAACTCGAAGCATCTTTTACCAGTTGCCTGGAAGCCGCTCCATTTTTGTTAACCCATCAATCGAGCCTGGTTTTTCTGGATATCCAAATGTCGAATATGACAGGCATTCAGATGTTGAAAACCTTGCCTTACCGGCCAAAGGTAATTCTTACCACCGCTTTTAGCGAATACGCCATTCAGGGGTACGAGTTTGATGTAATTGACTATTTGCTAAAACCCTATTCGTTCGAACGGTTCTCCCAGGCAGTTTTCAAAGCTATTTCGCGACAGCCGCAACCTGGGGAGGACAGCGATCTGGCAAATTACATTTTTATAAAAAGCGACTATAAAATTGTTAAAGTACTTGTAACCGACATCCTGTATATTGAGGGTATGCGCGATTACCGCTGCCTGGTGACCGGTAAAAGAAAAATACTGACCACGCTAACCTTCACCCAACTCTCAACGTTATTGGCGACCCATTTGTTTGCGCGAATCCATAAATCGTTTATGGTGAATATTGCCCATATCGAATCCATTGAGCGGCACCGTATCCGTATACACGGGCAACTCCTTCCGGTAAGCGAAACGTATCGCGATGGTTTTTATGCGGCTATTAAATATTCGGGATAGTGGAAGGGATAAATTAAGGTAAAATAAAGAGCATTTAGTGAGCCTATTGACTATGTTCTTTTTATAGCTTAATCTTGCATTATGAATTCGTTTTAAAAAAGTTTGATCCAGCAAAGTTTTCAAGTTCATTTATGCTGATAGGCTGCGCATGTATTTCG
The DNA here is from genome assembly GCA_020048915.1 of Bacteroidota bacterium. GTDB lineage: Bacteria > Bacteroidota > Bacteroidia > Bacteroidales > JAAUTT01 > JAAUTT01. The sequence continues at coordinate 63,396 of JAIFLU010000088.1, forward strand.
ATCAAAGATCAAAATTTCGGTTTTCAATTTGATGCTCTCCAAAAATCCGGATCTGAAAAAACATTCTGGGAGAAGCGGAATGCCGTTAAAGAAAATCCCGAATTAGACCAAACGATTAATCCCCATTATTCTGGAGATGTGCTTATTGGCTGGAAGCTTGATCGGCATGGGAGATTACTAATGCATCTGGTGGATTTAATCTTCTTACTTCGGGAATACTTCAAGCTGTTGGTAGATTGCTTCAATAGACTTAATTCCTCTAAATTTAACATGAAAATTAAAATATGAGGACAAAATATCCAAGTAAATCCGTGACAACGCAAACAATTGGAAATATTGGGCTGTATTATGCTTGCTATATACTTTCATTATTTGGTTGGAATGTTTTACCTACATCGCGTAATACCAAAGGAATTGACATTTTACTATATAGTCAAGATGCAACTCGCAGTCTAACAATTCAAGTAAAAACCTTGTCAAAAAAAGGTACTGTTCTTTTAGGTAATATAAATGACATGATGGCTCAATATTATATTATAGTTGTCCGCAATCCCGTAAAACCATATTGTTATATTTTTACTCAAGAAAATATTAGACATTTTGCAGTTCCACAGAAAAAAGATAATAATAAATATTCATTCCCAATTAATAATGAACTCGATTGTTATCTGGAGAATTGGAAAATTATTGGAAATGGTGTAAAAAGGTTAAAAAATGAATTTACTTAAAATCCAGCATATGATAACCAGAACTGATCTTGAAAAATTGGGATATTCATTAAAAACAAAATTAGTTAGAAATATGGGACTAGATTTTAAATATTCTGGATGACCATACATAGTAAATCTAAAAGATGGGAAAGCTTATGTTGTAGTTCCTAGTAGAATTACTTTTTCAACGAACGATATTGACTCTTTCCTTGCCTGACACAAAAATTTTCAACTCAAGAATTCTTGAAATTTTTAAAATTTTAATAAGCTCCCAAACCTCAGAATACCATTATTTGAATTCTAATCAATTTTCTTGTAAATTTACTCTACATAAATATGTTACAAAGTTAAATCTTCCAAACTAACAAAATCAATGGACCTTACTATTACTAACATTTTAATAAGCGCAGGAATTATTATAGTTCTATTTTCCCTATTAAGAGAAGTTAATTGCTGGTATTGGAAAATAAATGAAAGGATTGAAATTCAAAGACAAACAAATTGTTTGTTAGAAAAACTATTAAACGAGAAAAATATCAAAACCAGCTCCAACGATATTAAAATAACCAAAGAGGATTTAGAAAAAAGTGATGTTAATAATCCTGAAGTCCTCCAAGAGCTAATTAAGAAATATACTCGAAATAAAGAATAAAAAGGCTCTCACAAAACTCGTAAAATTCTAAATTTCAATCTCATCCTCATTAATATTAACTTCGATTTAAGTAAAATTAAAAATACTATTCAAATGAAAGAGATTCAATTTAAGACATGGAGAAAAGTTATATTGCTATTTCTTATAAAGTAGACTTTATATAGATTAATTGATTTATGCAGTACATTTTACAGTTATTCTAAAGTTATGTAAGCCACAAGCGAGTTCCATGATAAGGTCA